>NZ_JBHWIJ010000013.1:20453-28648 GCF_042732255.1 Kitasatospora sp. NPDC059803
GCTTTCCCTACCCGGGTTCGGGTCCGGGTACGTTCTCGGTGCTGTAATCTGCCTACGCGTATTCTTATAACGTCGTGACCAGGGCCGGAGGAACCGGCCCTGGTCCAAGCGAACGTGAACGAGGGAGACGGCGCATGGCAACGGCTTGGCCGATCGCGGAAGTCGTCCGGATGTCGGGCGTGACCGCCCGGACCCTGCGGCACTACGACGAGATCGGCCTGCTGCCCCCGGCCTGGATCGGCTCGAACGGCCACCGCTACTACGAGGAGCGGCAGTTGCTCCAGCTGCAACAGATCCTCGTGCTGCGGGCGCTGGGGGTCGGGCTGACCGGGATCGCCCGGATCCTGGGCGACCAGGTGGACGAGCTGGAGGCCCTGCGGGACCACCGGCACCGGCTGCTCGCCGAGCGCGACCGGCTCGACACCCTGGCCGCCACCGTCTCCCGCACGATCGCCGACCTGGAACGTTCCCGAAAGGACGGCACATCCATGACCAGCATCAACCGCCCGGAGAACCTGTTCGAGGGCATCGAGCCCGGCGACGTCGAGGAGAGCCTGCGGGACTTCCCCGAGCACGCCGAGGCGGCGCGGCGCGCCACCGCCGCGATGAGCCAGGCCGACGTCGAGGCCGGACAGCGCGAGCGGACGGCGCGGATGATCCGCCTGGCGGAACTGCTGGCGGCCGGCCACCCGGCGGACGCCGAGCCCGTGCAGAGCCACATCGACGCCGAGTACCTGGCGCTCACCTCCCTCCGGACGGTCTCCGTCGAGGAGTTCCGCGCGATCGCGCGCTCCTGCACGGAGAACGCCCAGTGGAGTGCCGCGTACGAGGCCATCACCCCGGGCCTGGCCGCGTACCAGCGGGCCGCCATGGAGGCGTACGCGGAGGCGCGGCTGGCCTGAGCCACCGGCGGGGCGGGGCGGCAGGGCCCGGCCTCTCTGCCGCCCCAGTCGGGGTGGCAGGGAGGGCCCGCCCCGCCTCGCCCCGCCGTCACTCGGTGCGCAGCGCCGCGACCGTCCGGGTGCGGGCGGTCCAGGCGGCGGGGAGGAGGGCGCCGAGCAGCGCCAGCACCAGGCCGCCGAGTATCAGCGGCCCCACCACCGAGGGGTGGAACACGGTGAGGTCCGCCTCCGGCACCCCGACCCCGGCGGCGCGGGCCATCGCCGGCATCACCTGATGGTGCAGCAGGATCCCGATCGGGACCCCGATCAGCCCGGCCACCAGCCCGCTGCCGCAGACCGAGGTGAGCACCATGCCGACCGTCTGCCGGGGCGACATGCCCAGCGCCTTGAGCACTCCGAGGTCGTGCACCCGCTCCCGGGTGTCCAGCAGCACCGTGTTGAGCACGCCCAGGCCGGCCACCACGGCCAGCAGCAGGGTGAGCGTCCCGGCGAGGGTGTTCATGGCCAGCATCACGATGCTGATCTGCTGCCGGCCCGCTTCGGCGCTCAGGCCCAGCGGCCGGACGGCGTCGTCGAGCCCGTCCGCGTACGCCTGCGCGTCCGTGCCCGGGGTGAGGTCGATCTGGAAGGCGACCGTGTCGGCCTGGACGGCGGCGCCGAGCGGGGCCAGTACGGCCCGGTCGACGAACACCTGGTCGTTGGTGGTCAGGACCTCGCCGCTGATCCGCACCGGGGTGCTGCGCCCGTGGTCGGTGAGGGTGACGGTGTCGCCGACGCGCACCTGGTTGGCGCGCAGGAAGGCGGTGGCGACGACCACCTCACCGGGGCCCTGGAACCACCGGCCGGAGATCAGCTGGTAGCCGCCCCAGGAGGCGTCCCCGGTGAAGGCGATCACCGCGGTGCGCCCGGTGTTCCCGGCCACGGCGACCGGCGTCGGAGCGGTGCTGTACCAGGCCCGGGTGCCGGGGCGGTCGGCGATCGCCCTGGCCGCGGCGGCCTCGTCCACGTGGTCGGGGGCCTTCGTCGAGCTCTCGATCGGGGTCTGGACCACGACCTTTCCGGAGCGCCCGGCCTGGAGGCCGTCCTGGAAGGAGCCGAGCGAGAGCGTCAGGCCGACGCACAGGGTGACTCCGGCCGTGCCGAGCACCACCGCGGCGGCCGTGGTCGCCGAGCGGCCCGGCCGGGTGAGCGGGGTCGCCAGCCCGAGGCTCAGGGCGCGCGGCACCGGTAGGCGGCCGATGAACTGCTGGACCCTGGCGGCCGGACCCGACGCCCCGGCCGGGCCCGACGTGTCGACCCGACCCGACGCACTCGCCTGACCGGAAGCCCCCGCCCGGCCCGGGCCGCCGCGGGAGGCTGCCCGCCGGGCGCCCGGCGCCGTCCGGCCGACCGCGAGCGCCTCCACCGTGCGCAGCCGGCCGGCCCGCAGCGCGGGCACCAGGGCGGTGCCCGCCACGGCTGCCAGGGCCACCGCCGAAACGGCGACGTCCACCCAGAGCGGGATGCCGAGCAGGCCGCCGCGCAGGGCCTTGTGCGCCACCCCGAGGACGGGCACGGACAGCAGGTTCCCGCCGAGCACGCCGAGCGCCGTACCGACCCCGGCCGGGATCAGTGCCTGGCCGACGTAGGCGCGCGCCACCTGGGACGGGGTGAAGCCGAGCGATTTGAGGATGCCGATCCGCCGGGTGGCGGCGCTGACGGCGCCACTGACCACGACGCCGATGATCAGCACCGACATGGCCAGGCCGAGCACCCCGAAGGCCGTCACGAACGGGACGAAGGTCGCGGCCGTCCGGTTGGCCTCCGTCTGGGCCGGCCGGTACGAGGTGGCCCTGGCGAGGGCGCCGCCCGGCACCGCGGCGGCGAGCGCCGCGCGGTCGGCCTCCACCTCGGCGTCGGTGTCGGCGTGGGCGAAGCGGTAGAGGTACTGGGCGGCGGGCGCCGCACCGGGCGCGGTGAGCCCGGCGACCTGTTCGGGAGCGATCCAGCCGTCCGCGCTCCAGGAGGGGGAGGCGGCCAGGCCGACGACCTTGAGGGTCGGGTGCCCGGGGAGACCGGGGAACTGCATGCTGTCGCCGACGCCCAGCGGCGAGTGGCCGTCCAGGAACACCACCTCGCCGGGGCCGGCGAGCCAGCGGCCCATGGTGATCCGCAGGCCGTCCAGCGGGCCGTCCTTCGCCCGGCCGACCAGCGTCACCGGCGGGAGCAGGCTGCCGGCCGGCGGGATCCGGAGCTCGTCGCCGGCGCGCGGCTGGACGGTGAGCGCCGGGTAGGGGCCGGCCGAGGCCGTCACGCCGGGGGCGTGCGCGGTCGCGGCGAGTTGGGCGGGGCTCGCCCTGGCCGGGTCGTACAGCACGTTGAGGTGCGCGCCGCGCTGGTCGGCGAAGGTGCGCTGGTACGGGCCCTGGGAGGCGACCAGCAGGCCCGTGGCGAGGATGCACGCCGTCACGGCCGCCATCGTGGTGAGCACCATGACCAGGGTCTGCACCCGCTTGCGGCCGACCCCGGCGCGAACCACCTTGCCCAGTACGCTCATGCGCCCGCCTCCCTTCGCCCGGCGGGGGCGTTCGCCCGCACGCGCCCTCCTGTGATCCGCTCGCCCCCGGCCTCCGGCCGGGGGCACCCCCACCACTCGCTCATCGCACAGCGCTCGCTCATCGCACACCGCCGGGGGCCGGCACGGCCGCGGTGTCCCGGACCAGCCGGCCGTCGAGCAGCTCGATGGTCCGGTCGGCGCAGGCCTCGGCGAGCGCGGTGTCGTGGGTGACCAGCAGGATCGTCTGGCCCTCCGCGTTGAGCCCCCGGAGCAGGTCGCGGACGTCGGCGGCCGAGGCGGTGTCCAGCGCCCCGGTCGGCTCGTCGGCGAGCAGCAGCGGCGGGCGGTTCATCAAGGCCCTCGCCACCGCGACGCGTTGGCGCTCGCCGCCGGAGAGCCGACCGGGGAAGGCCTTGGCGTGCCGGGCCACCCCGAGCCGCTCCAGCAGCTCGCCGGCCCGGGCCCGGGCCTGCTCCCGCCGCATCCCGGCGAGCTGGGCCGGGAGCAGCACGTTGTCCTCGACGTTCAGGTCGTCCAGCAGGTTGAAGAACTGGAACACCATGCCGATCCGCTTCCGCCGGTACTCGGCCAGGGCGGCCTCGCCGAGCTCGTGGACGGCCACGCCGTCCACCTCGACGGTGCCCTCGCTCGGGCGGTCGAGGCCGGCGACCAGGTTCAGCAGGGTGGACTTGCCGCTGCCCGAGCGGCCGAGCACGGCCAGCGCCTCGCCGGCCCGGACCTCCAGGTCGAGCCCGGCCAGCGCGGGGTGGGCGGCGTCGGATCGGTCGTACGTCTTGCTGACGCCGCGGATCCGGATGATCGGCGCGTTCACGGGCCCTCCACGGTTCGAGATCCGGCACCGGAAGTCCGGCCCGGCTGACGGGACATGACGCTACGAATTCGGGGCGGGGCACGGACAGCCGTCTGGACGGCCTCTCGGGGGTGTATCCAGGTACACCCCGGATTGGGGGCGCAGACCTAGAGCGCTGCACGTCACGGCGCGGCAGACTGACGCCGGATGATCAACCGGGGCCGCGGGGCCACCGACCGGAGGGGAGGCGCGGGATGAGGACGAGCGCAGTGTCCAGGGCCGTCGCGCAGCTGGAGGGTGCCGTCGTGGCCGGCGTGCGGGCGCTCTACATGGTCACGTTGGCCGTCACGGGGCTGATGGCGCTGCTGGCCGGGTCGGTCCTGCTGGCCGCCGCCCTGCTCGGCCCCGACGACGCCGAGCCGTTCGCCCACGGTCCGGGCGGGCCGCTGATCCTGCTGGTGCCGCTGACGCCGGTCGCCCTCTGGGCGCTCTGCTGGGCCACCGGGGGCGGCGGCCGGGCGGCCGGGGCCGTCCTGTTCGCGCCGGGCGCGCTCGCGCTGATGGCCACCGATCTCTACGGCGGCGCCCCGCCCGGCGGTCGGTCCGGATCGCTCTGCCTGGGGCCGGCGATGCTGGTGCTCGGCCTGCTCGGCACGCGCTGGATCGCGACGGAGAACCGGCGGATCGTCGGCCGGTGGAGCGGCCGGCCGATCCCGGTGCCGTACCACCGCGTCGACGCCGGGCCGTGGCAGCGGATGCGCGCCGGCGGCTGGTTGGCCGATCCGGCGACCTGGCGGGACCTCCTCTGGGTGCTCGTCTCCGGCTGCGTCATCCCGATCACCGCCGTGATCGTCGTGCTGACCCCGATCGCCCTCCAGGTGCTCGGCCGGAACGGGCCGTTCCTCCCGCTGGGGCCCGTCTACATGATGGGGCTCTACATCTCCCCGCTGGCCGCCCTGTGGGCCGCGCCGCCGCTCCTGCGGGTGCATGAGCGGGCAGCCCGAGCCCTGCTCGGCCCGTCCCGACGGAGCGAACTCGCCCGCCAGGTCAGTCATTTGGCCCGGACCAGGGCGGACACCATCGACGCCGGGGCGGCCGAGCTGCGCCGGATCGAGCGGGACCTTCACGACGGGGCGCAGGCCCGGCTGGTCGCCCTGGGCATGCTGCTGACCGTGGCCGAGCAGGTGAAGGACGACCCGAAGGCCCTGCAACCCCTGCTGGTCGAGGCCCGGATGTCCTCGGTCAAGGCCCTGAGCGAGCTGCGCGACCTGGTCCGGGGCATCCATCCTCCGGTGCTCGCCGACCGCGGCCTGGCCGACGCGGTCGAGGCGACCGCGCTGGACCTCCCGCTGCCGGTCACCTTCACCGGCGGGCTGCCCGGCCGGGCGCCCGCCCCGGTGGAGTCCGCCGTCTACTTCGCGGTGAGCGAGCTGCTGGCCAACGTGGTGAAACACGCCGGCGCCTCGCACGTGTGGATCGAGATAGGGCACAGTGACGGGCTGCTGCGGATATCGGTCACCGATGACGGGCGCGGTGGCGCCAACCCGTCCCGGGGGACCGGCCTCAGCGGAACCGAACGCCGACTGGCCGCCTTCGACGGGGTGCTCGCGATCAGCAGCCCCTCCGGTGGCCCGACCATTGTGAACCTGGAGATCCCGTGCGCGTTGTCATCGCCGAAGACCTCTTCCTCCTCCGGGATGGCCTGACCCGGCTGCTGGAGGCCAGCGGCATGGAGGTCACCGCGGCGGTCGAGACCGGCGACGAACTGCTCGCCGCGGTGGCCGCCGACCGGCCGGACATCGCCGTGGTCGACGTCCGACTGCCTCCCGGCTTCACCGACGAGGGGCTGCGGGCGGCGCTGGCCGCCCGCCAGGCGCACCCAGGGCTGCCCGTCCTGGTGCTGTCGCAGTTCGTGGAGCAGTTGTACGCGCGCGAGCTGCTGGCCGGCAGCACCGGCGGGATCGGCTACCTGCTGAAGGACCGGGTGCTGGACGGCACCCAGTTCATCGACGCGGTGCAGCGGGTCTCCCGGGGCGGCACCGTGATGGACCCGGAGGTGATCAGCCGGCTGCTCACCCACAACTCCTCGGCCGGCCCGGTCTCCACCCTCTCCCCGCGCGAGCGGCAGGTGCTGGCGCTGATGGCCGAGGGGCGCTCCAACGCGGCGATCGCCCAGCAGTTGGTGATCACCGAGCGGGCCGTCGCCAAGCACACCGCGTCGATCTTCGTCCGACTCGACCTCCAGCCCTCCGACGACGACAACCGCCGCGTCCTGGCCGTGCTGGCCTACCTCAACAACGGCTGAGAGGGGCGACGCACCAAGGCTTTCCACCCCTCCCACCCCTTGAAGGGCCACCGCCAAGTGAGAGACCGCCCTCCGCCGCAGGGGGCTCGCCCGCTCCGGTCAAGGTCATCTACGCTGGTGACGTGCTCATCCTTGTTCGCCGTCGCCACGTGGACCTGCTCCGCGTGACAAGCATGTCCTGTCGACGCTCCAGCTGAACCTCGCGCCACCCACCCTCAAGGGCAGCCTCCACCCGGCCGCCTCCACCTCCCGGCTCCCGGAGCACCCGCCGCACCAGGCGGCCACTCCGGCCATCCCCCGGTCGATCACCGGGACAGGCCGGGACGAGACCAGCGGATGTCACACATGTCGCAGCAGTACACCCCCATATCCGACTCCCTCCCGGTGATCGACCTCTCGCTCGCCGACGGCGGCCCGGACGACCGCCGCCGACTGCACGACGAACTCCGTGCCGCAGCCACCGACGTCGGGTTCTTCCAGCTCGTCGGCCACGGCATCACCCCGGAGGAGACGGCCGCGCTCACCGACGCGATGCGCGCCTTCTTCGACCTCCCCGAGGCCGACCGGCTCGCCGTGAGCAACCTCAACTCCCCCCACTACCGCGGCTACACCCGCACCGGCGACGAGCGCACCGGCGGCAGCCAGGACTGGCGCGACCAGCTGGACATCGGCGCCGAGCTGCCCCCGCACGTGCCCGGCACCGGCGAGCCCCCGTACTGGTGGCTGGAGGGCCCCAACCAGTGGCCCGCGGCGCTCCCCGAGCTGCGCACCGCCGCGCTCGGCTGGATCGACCACCTCAGCGACACCGCCCGCCGGCTGCTGCACGAGCTCCTCACCGCGATCGGCGCCCGCCCCGACTTCTACGACGAGGCCTTCGCCGGCCACCCCCACCTGCGGCTCAAGCTGGTCCGCTACCCCGGCACCGCTCCGGACGGCGCCGGCCAGGGCGTCGGCGCCCACAAGGACTACGGCTTCATCACACTGCTGCTCCAGGACACCGTCGGCGGCCTCCAGGTCGAGCGCCCGGACGGCACCTTCCTGGAGGTCCCGCCGATGCCGGGCGCCTTCGTCGTCAACCTCGGCGAACTGCTGGAGGTGGCCACCGACGGCTACCTCAAGGCCACCAACCACCGCGTGGTCAGCCCGGTCGGCGCCCGCGAGCGCTTCTCCGTCCCGTTCTTCTACAACCCCCGCCTCGACGCCCACATCGAGCCGCTGGACTTCCCGTTCGCCCGGCACGCCCCCGGCGCCACCGCGGATCCGGACAACCCGCTGTTCGCCGAGTTCGGCCTCAACGAGTGGAAGGGCTACACCCGGGCCCACCCCGAGGTCACCCGCCGCCACCACGCCGACCTGGCCGACGCCGCCTCCCGGTAGCCCCACGCCCCAGAGGCCGAGACCGGTCGCGCCGCAGCACAGAAGCAGCACCGGCCAGAGCCGGCCCCGGCCAGAATCAGCGCGGGCCAGAAGCAGCGCGGGCCAGAAGCAGCACCGGCCAGAACAGGCTCCGGCCAGAGGCACCAGCACCCCGAGTCCGGGGGGCCCCCGCCCCCCCCCGCGCCGGGGGGGGGCCGGGGGGGGCGGGGGGCGGCGGCCCCCGCTCTGGCCGGGGCGGGGCGGGGCGGGGCCGCGGGGGCGGGG
>NZ_JBHWIJ010000013.1:28658-43327 GCF_042732255.1 Kitasatospora sp. NPDC059803
GCCGCGCGGCCCACACCCACCCCCGCCCACCCCCGCCCCCGCCAAGCGCCCCCCCCCCCCCGCCACCCCCCCCGCCCCCCCCCCGGGGGGGGGGCGGACTCACGTGTGCGGCGGGCCACCGTCGCCGGTGGAGCAGCCGGTGGAGCATCCGGTGGACCAGGGGGACGGGCACTGTCACACTGCTGCTGTCACAGTGGAAGTGTGCCAGTGCAGGAGGCGGCAGATGGGGGAGCTCGGGGCCGTGGGAGACGGGGGCGGGGTGCGGCTGACGGTCGACGAACTGGCGGCGCGGGCCGGGGTGACGGTCCGGACGGTGCGGTTCTACGGAACGAAGGGCCTGCTGCCACCACCGGAGTTGGGGCCGCGCCGGGTCGGGCTGTACGGGGCGGCGCACCTGGACCGGCTGGAGCTGATCGAGGAGTTGCAGCGTCAGGGGTTGACGTTGGCCGCGATCGAGCGGTACCTGGCCCGGCTGCCGGAGGACAGCACGCCGCTGGACCTGGCGATCCACCGGGCGCTGGTGGCGTCCTGGACGCCCGAGGCGGCCGAGGAACTGGGCCGGGCGCAGTTGGAGCGGCGGGCCGGGCGGGGGCTGTCGGAGGAGCAGGTGGAACGCCTGGTCGCGATGGGGGCGTTGGAGCGGACGGCCGATCCGGAGCTGTTCCGGGTGGATCCGGGCCTGCTGCCGCTGGGGGTGCGGATCCTGGACGTGCCGATCCCGTTGGAGACGCTGCTGGCCGCGCGGGCGGTGGTGCTGGAGCACAGCCGGGCGACGGCCCGGGAGTTGCAGCGGCTGTTCCGGGAGACGGTGTGGCGGCCCTACCGGGAGAGCGAGCCGGCGCCGGACGAGCTGGCCCTGATGAGGGCGCTGACGGACCACATCCAGCCGATGGTGGCGCAGGCACTGGTCACGGCGTTCCAGCGCTCGCTGCGGGAGGAACTCGGCGAGGAACTGCGGGAGGACTCGGCGGGGAGCTGAACGGGGAGCTCGGCGGGGAACTCAGCAGGGAGCTGAGCAAGGAACTCGGCGAGGACCTGGGCGGGGACCTGGCCGGGAATCGCAGGAGGAGCCGGGTGGGGGCCGTCCGACACCCGGCCCCCGCCCGCTCAGGACTGACGGTCAGTCGGTGAAGGCGCGCCCCTCCGCCGCGATCCGCTCCAGCAGCGCCGGCGGCGCGAACCGTTCGCCGTAGGCGGCGGCGAGTTCGCGGGCCCGGGCCGCGAAGCCGGCCGGGCCGCCCTCGTACCCGTTGATGTACTGGAACACGCCGCCCGTCCAGGCCGGGAAGCCGATGCCGAGGATGGAGCCCACGTTGGCGTCGGCGACCGAGGTCAGCACGCCCTCCTCCAGGCAGCGCACCGAGTCCAGCGCCTCGCTGAACAGCATCCGCTCCTTGAGGTCCTCGAAGGGGAGGTCCTCGAAGGGGAGGTCCGCGGCCGGCTCGCCGAAGTGCTCGCGCAGCCCCGGCCAGAGCCGCCCGCGCTTGCCGTCCTCGCCGTACTCGTAGAAGCCGGCGCCGCCGCTGCGCCCGGGGCGGCCGAACTCGTCGACCATCCGGTCGACCACCGCGTCGGCCGGGTGGGGCGTCCAGCTGCCGCCGGCGGCCTCGACCGCGCGCCGGTACTCGTCGCGGATCTTGCGCGGCAGGGTGAGGGTGAGCTCGTCCATCAGCGAGAGCACCTTGGCGGGGTAGCCGGCCTGGGCGGCGGCCTGCTCGATGCTGGCCGGGGGGACGCCCTCGCCGACCATGGCGACGCCCTCGTTGAGGAACTGGCCGATGACCCGCGAGGTGAAGAAGCCGCGCGAGTCGTTGACCACGATCGGGGTCCGGTCGATCTGCCGGACCAGGTCGAAGGCGCGGGCGAGGGCCTCGTCGCCGGTCTGCGGGCCGCGGATGATCTCGACCAGGCGCATCTTGTCGACCGGGGAGAAGAAGTGCAGTCCGATGAAGTCCGCAGTGCGCTCGACGCCTTCGGCGAGCAGCCCGATCGGCAGGGTGGAGGTGTTGGAGCAGAGCAGCGCGTCGGGGGCGAGGACGCCCTCGACCTCCTGGAACACCTTGTGCTTGAGCTCGGTGTTCTCGAAGACGGCCTCGATCACCGCGTCGCAGCCGGCCAGGTCCGCGGCCTCGGCGGTGGGGGTGATCCGGGCGAGCAGCGCGTCCCGCTTGGCCTCGGTGGAGCGGCCGCGGGCGATCGCCTTGTCCAGCAGCCCGGCGGAGTAGGCCTTGCCGCGTTCGGCGGCGGCCATGCTCACGTCCTTGAGCACGACCTCGATGCCGGCCTTGGCGCAGGTGTAGGCGATGCCCGCGCCCATCATCCCGGCGCCGAGCACGGCGACCTTGCGGACGAGTCGCTTCTCGACGCCCTGGGGGCGGCCGGCGCCGGAGTTGACCGCCTGGAGGTCGAAGAACAGCGCCTGGATCATGTTCTTGCTGGTCTGTCCGCAGGCGAGCTCGGTGAAGTAGCGGGCCTCGATCGCCATCGCGGTGTCGATGTCGACCTGGGCGCTCTCCACGGCGGCGGCCAGGATGTTGCGCGGGGCCGGGTAGGGCGCGCCGTTCAGCTGCTTACGCAGGTTGGCCGGGAAGGCGGGCAGGTTGGCGGCGAACGCCGGGGTCGCGGGGGTGCCGCCGGGGATCTTGTGGCCCTTGACGTCCCAGGGCTGGACGGCGGTCGGGTTGGCCTCGATCCAGGACCGCGCCCGGGCGGTCAACTCCTCCGGGGTGGCGACGAGTTCGTGGACGAGTCCGTGTTCCAGGGCCTGCGCCGGACGGTACTGGCGGCCCTCCAGGAGGAACTTCAGCAGGGCGTCGGTGATGCCGAACAGCCGTACGGTGCGGACCACTCCGCCGCCGCCCGGCAGCAGGCCGAGGGTGACCTCGGGCAGGCCGAGCCGGCTGGCGGGGTTGTCCAGGGCGATCCGGTGGTGGCAGGCGAGGGCGATCTCCAGGCCGCCGCCGAGCGCGCTGCCGTTGACGGCGGCGACGACCGGCTTGCCGAGGGTCTCCAGCCTGCGCAGCGCGCGCTTGATCCGCTGGGACTTCTCGAAGACGGCGGCGGCGTCCTCGGGGCGGGCGGCGGAGAGCAGCCGGAGGTCTCCCCCGGCGAAGAAGGTCTTCTTCCCGGAGGTGACGATCACGCCGCGCAGCCCGTCGGCGGCGGCGAGGCTGGCCAGCCGGTCGACGACGGCGTCGAGGTCGGTGGTGAAGGCCTCGTTCATGGTGTTGACGGACTGGGTCGGGTCGTCGAGGACGAGGGTGACCACGCCGTCCTGGTCCTGCTCCCAGCGGATGGTGGTGGTGTCGCTCATGAGTTCAGGGTCTCCGAGGGGATCCGAGGGACAGTGGGTCAGATGCGCTCGACGATGGTGGCGACGCCCATGCCGCCGCCCACGCACAGGGTGATCAGGCCGTAGCGCAGGTCGCGCCGCTCCAACTCGTCGATCACGGTGCCGAGCAGCATCGCGCCGGTGGCGCCGAGCGGGTGGCCGAGGGCGATCGCGCCGCCGTTGACGTTGACCTGCTCGGGCCGGAAGCCCAGTTCGCGGATGAAGCGCAGGGCGACCGCCGCGAAGGCCTCGTTGATCTCGACCAGGTCGATGTCGGCGGCGGTGAGCCCGGCCTTGGCGAGCGCCTTGCGGGTGGCCGGGGCGGGGCCGGTGAGCATGATGGTGGGCTCGGAGCCGGAGACGGCGGCGGAGACGATCCGGGCGCGCGGGCGCAGCCCGTACCGCTCGCCGATCTCCCGGCTGCCGATGGCGACGAGCGCGGCGCCGTCGACGATGCCGGAGGAGTTGCCGGCGTGGTGGACGTGGTCGATGGCCTCGACCCAGTGGTACTTCTGCAGGGCGACGGCGTCGAAGCCGCCGGCCTCGCCGATGCCGGCGAAGGAGGGCTTGAGGCCGGCCAGGGTCTCGACGGTGGTGCCGGGGCGGATGAACTCGTCGCGCTCCAGCACGACCAGGCCGTTGCGGTCGCGGACCGGGACCACCGAGCGGTCGAACAGGCCGTCCGCCTGCGCCTTGGCGGCGCGGGCCTGGGATTCGGCGGCGAAGGCGTCCACGTCGGTGCGGGAGAGGCCCTCGATGGTGGCGATCAGGTCGGCGCCGATGCCCTGCGGGACGAAGTTGGTCTCGTACGCGGTCATCGGGTCCGCGAACCAGGCGCCGCCGTCGGAGGCCATCTTGACCCGGGACATCGACTCGACGCCGCCGGCCAGGATGAGGTCCTCCCAGCCCGAACGGACCTTGGAGGCGGCCAGGTTGACGGCCTCCAGCCCGGAGGCGCAGAAGCGGTTCTCCTGGACGCCGGCCACCGTGTCGGGCAGGCCGGCCGCGATGGCCGCGATCCGGGCGATGTCGGAGCCCTGGTCGCCGACCGGGCTGACCACGCCGAGCACGATGTCGTCGATCGCCGCCGGGTCCAGCTCGGGGTGCCGGTTGCGCAGTTCGTGGATCAGGCCGACGACGAGGTCGATCGGCTTGGTGCCGTGCAGCGAGCCGGTGGCCTTGCCCCGGCCGCGCGGGGTGCGGATCGCGTCGTAGACGTACGCTTCGGTGGTCACGGTCAAACGCCTTTCGGGGCAGGGGGGTTCGCGGGATGCCTCAGCCGAGGATGGACCGGCCGACGATCTCCTTCATGATCTCGGTGGTGCCGCCGTAGATGGTCTGGATCCGGCCGTCGGTGAACGCCCGGGCGACCGGGAACTCGCTCATGTACCCGTAGCCGCCGTGCAGTTGGAGGCAGCGGTCGGCGGTGCGCTTCTGCAGTTCGGTGGCCCACCACTTGGCCATCGAGGCGTCCGCCGGGGTGAGCGCGTAGCGGTTGTGCTCGGTGATGCAGCGGTCGACGAAGGCCCGGGTGACGGCGCACTCGGTGGCGAGTTCGGCGATCTCGAAGCGCACGTGCTGGAGCTTGGCCAGCGGGCGGCCGAAGGCCTCGCGCTGCTTGACGTAGTCGGTGGTGATCTCGACCAGGTACTCGGCGCCGGCGATCGCCGCGGCCGCGATGGTCAGCCGCTCCTGGGCGAGGTTCTGCATCAGGTGGACGAAGCCGCCGTTGAGCTCGCCGAGCAGGTTCGCCTTCGGCACCCGGACGTCCTCGAAGAACAACTCGGCGGTGTCCTGGGACTTCTGGCCGATCTTGTCCAGGTTGCGGCCGCGCTCGAAGCCGGGCGTGCCGCGCTCGACGACCAGCAGGCTCAGCCCGTGCGCGCCGCCCTCGGGGGTGGTGCGGGCGACCACGACCACCAGGTCGGCGAGGATGCCGTTGGAGATGAAGGTCTTGGCGCCGTTGAGCAGGTAGTGGTCGCCCCGGTCGACGGCCTGGGTGCGGATGCCCTGGAGGTCGGAGCCGGTGCCGGGCTCGGTCATCGCGATCGCGGTGATCAGCTCGCCGCTGCAGAAGCCGGGCAGCCAGCGGCGCTTCTGCTCCTCGGTGGCGAGCGAGGTGAGGTAGGGGCCGATGATGTCGTTGTGCAGGCCGATCGCCAGCCCGGAGGCGCCGGCCCGGGCGAACTCCTCGGCCAGCACGGCGGCGTAGCGGAAGTCCGGGGCGCCCCCGCCGCCGTACTCCTCGGGGACGGCCATCCCGAGCAGGCCCTGGCGGCCGGCCGCCAGCCAGGCGGAGCGGTCGACGATGCCGGCCTTCTCCCAGCGGTCGTAGTGCGGCAGCACCTCCTTGGCGAGGAAGGCCCGCACGGCGGCCCGGAAGTCCTCGTGCTGCTCGGTGAAGATCTCGCGCTGCAACGCTACGCTCCTTGTCCTGCATCGGAGTTGTCGGAGTTGAGGGACGGGACGGCCCAGTCGCGGGCCACCTCGGCGGTGTCCGCACCCGGCCGGGCCGGCGGGCGGCGCAGCGCGCCGGGGGTGGCGGAGAAGCGCGGGGCGGGGGCGGGCTGGGTGACACCGCCCGCCTCGACGTAGGTGCCGCGCGCCAACAGGTGCTCCTCCCGGGCTGCCTGACGCATCGTCAGTACGGGCTCCACGCAGGCGTCGGAGCCGGCGAAGACGGCCTCCCACTCGGCCCTGGTCCGGGTGGCGAAGCGGTCGGCGATCAGGGCTCGCAGTTCGGGCCAGCGGGCCAGGTCGTACTGCCCGGGCGCCTGCGGGCCGAGTTCCAGCAGCCGGGCGAACTCGGCGTAGAACTGCGGCTCCAGCGCCCCCACGGCCAGGTGTCCGCCGTCGGCCGCCCGGTAGACCGCATAGAACGGCGCGCCGCCGTCCAGCAGGTTGGCGCCCCGGCGGTCCTGCCAGTGGCCGGCCGCGAGCAGCCCCCACAGCATGCTGGACAGGTGCGCCGCGCCGTCCACGATCGCGGCGTCGACGACCTGGCCGGCGCCGGTGCTCCTGGCGTGGTGCAGCCCGGCGAGCAGGCCGACGACCAGGTAGAGCGAGCCGCCCGCGTAGTCGCCCAGCAGGTTGGCCGGGATGCCGGGCGCCTCCTCGGGCCCGCCCGGCCCCGCGACCAGGCCGAGCACCCCGGCCACCGCCGCGTACCCGAGGTCGTGCCCGGCACTGGCGGCGCGCGGCCCCTGCTGCCCCCACCCGGTCATCCGCCCGTACACCAGCGCCGGGTTGCGGGCCAGACAGTCCTGCGGCCCGACCCCGAGCCGCTCCGCGACCCCGGGCCGGTAACCCTCGATCAGCAGGTCCGCCCGCTCGACCAGGTCCAGCACCAGGCCGGGCCCCGCCGGGGACTTGAGGTCGACCAGCACCGACCGCTTGTTCCGGTTGGTCACGTCGTACACCGGATCGATGCCCAGCGGCGACGGATCCGGCCGGTCCACCCGCACCACGTCGGCGCCCAGGTCGGCCAGCAGCATCGCCGCGAACGGCCCCGGCCCGATCCCCGCGAGCTCGACCACCCGCACCCCCGCCAACGGGCCGGGGCCGGTGGCCGTGGCGCCCGGCGGACTGCTCGTGTCACGCACTGGCTGCAGAACCCTTCTGGGTTTGACAGTAAAGCTGTAACACCCGCGATGATAGAGAAGCGACCCGCCGGTAACAAGACCTCCTCCCCCACCATGAACACCGCCGCCGAGGACTTCGCCGCCGCCTGCCGCCCGAGCGACTGCGCCGGTTCCTCACCGCCGGGGGCAGAGCGATCGAGTGTGAGCCGATCCCGTAGCCGGGGCGGGTGGGCGGAAATGGCCGGGCGACTGTCGGGGTAATGGCCTATGGTGCGGTAGACCTATTACGAACGACACGGGGGAAGCGCCATGACCACCACCGGACACGCCACCGGACACGCCACCGGACACGCCATCCGCACGATCGTCACCGCCTCCGAGCGGCTGGTGCTCGGCCGGCCCCAGGAGGGGGACGTGGAGGCGGTGTTCGCGATCCACGGGGATCCGGAGACCAACCGGTACAACCCCAACGGGCCCCACCGCGACCGGGCGGCGAGCCGGGAGATGCTGGACGGCTTCGTCGCCGACTGGGCGCGGGACGGGGTGGGGTACTGCACCGTGTCCACCCGGGAGGAGCCGGAGGCGGTCATCGGGTTCTCCGGGCTCTACCTGCACACGCTGGACGGCGAGCGGGTGTTCAACCTCTACTACCGCTTCCGGCCGTCCGCCTGGGGCCTGGGCTACGCCGCCGAGGCGGCCCGGGCGGCGATGGCGGAGGCGCTGCCGCGCTTCCCCGGCGTGCCGGTGGTCGCCCTGATCCACCCGGACAACGTGCCGTCCCGCCGGCTCGCCGAGCGGCTCGGGCTGCTGCCGGACCCGGACGGCCGCACCGACGACGAGGACCGGCTGATCCACCGGATGGCCTGAGCCGGGGGGTCGACCTGGCCACCGCCCTGAGCAGGACCGTTTCTTCCGTCCCGCTGCTACCTGCGAGTAGAGTGCGGCGTTCCCCCCTTAGCCGTCCGATACCTCCCGTATCGCCTGAAACGAACTGGTGGCCGCATGACAGTCCGGACCCGCCCCGCGCTGTGGTGGCGCATGGGCATCGTGCTCTCGGCGGGCCTCGGCCTGACCCTCGGAACCGCGCCGCTGGTGTTCTTCACCGTGCAGAGCAACGTCATCGTGCTCGGCTACTTCATCGGCGCCGTGTACTGGATGCTCAAGCGCGACACCGTGGACGCGCCCGCACCCCGGCTGCGCGGCGCCGCCACCCTGTACATCCTGATCACCGGTCTGGTCTCGCACGTCCTGCTCCAGCACGGCGCCAACCCGCTGCCCGGGCTGGTCAGCGGGCCGGACAAGCTCGCGCACTGGTCGTCGTTCTTCCTGCACTACGTGACGCCGGTGATGGTGATCGCCGACTGGCTGGTGCTGAAGCCGCGCAACGCGGCGGCCTGGAAGGACATCCCGCTCTGGCTGGCCTTCCCGCTCGGCTACGCGGCGATCGTGCTCGCCCGGAACGCGCTGTTCGACGACTACCCGACGCCCTACCCCTACTTCTTCTTCGACCCCACCACCAAGGGCTACGGCTACGTCTGGGGCCAGATAGCCCTGCTGACGGTCGAGTTCGTGGTGCTGGCCGCCGCCGTGGTCGGGCTGGACCGGCTGGGAACGCTGGTCGCGGGCAAGCTGAGGTCCGCCAAGTCCTGAATGCCCGGGCACGGATGACGGCCTCCCCGGGGGTGCCCTTTCGCCGGGGCGCTTTCCGGGGACGCCCTTTCCCGGGTGACCGTCCGCGCGGCGGCCGGCCTCAGATCCGCCAGGAGCGGATCCGGTCGGCCGCCGCGAACACGTCCGCCCCGCCCGCCGCGATGTCGCGGGCCAGCTCGACCAGCGCCCCGTACGGCGGGTCGACGCCCTCCTTGGCCGCGTGCATGTACGCGGCCGTCGTCATGCAGGCGTACAGGTTGTTGCGCACCGGCAAGGGGCGCAGCAGCACGATGGTGTGCATCAGGGTGGCCGCGCACCAGGCGGCGTCGGCGTTGTGGCCGAGTTGCGCGGTGTTCACCCGGTGCCGGGCGACGGCGGCCTGGAGCGCGGAGTAGTCCCGCACGCTGAGGTCCTCCGGCGAGGCCAGTTCCTGCACGTCGAGCAGCCAGCGCAGGTCGACGTGGAACAGCATCATCCCCGCACCCCCGCCGCGCCGTTCACGCCGCCGGCGCGTCCTCCGGGAACGCGGCGTCGAACTCCGCCCGGTGCGACTTCCAGAACGCCACGGCGTGGTCCACGAACACCCGCCGCTGCTGCTCCCGCACGCTCAGGTCGTGGATGTACGCCTTGATGCTCTTACCGTCCGCGGCGGCGGCCTCGCGGATCGCGGCGAGCTCGTGCTCCGTGTACTCGATGTTGAGCGCAGGCATGGCGCCGATGGTACTGGAGCGCACCGGAGTTGGGACCATCAACGGAGGATTTTCACCCGCCGTCAAAAGGGTTTGCTGTCGATACCCCCGCGGAGTGGTTTCGGCGCAGCCGCGGGTAGCCCCCAAGTCGGGCGGGGGTCGGGCGCGCGGGATGACGCCGGGGCGGTGGGGGCCGCCGTAGCGTCGGGGGCAAGGCGGCGGAGCGGTTCCGCGGGGGAGGCCGGGCGGTTCGGCGGAGGCCGGAGATGACGCGCAGGGCAGTGGGCAGGACCGCAGTGGGCAGGACCGCGGCGAGCAGGACTGGGGCGAGCGGGGCGGCAGTGGGCAGAGCGGCAGTGGGCAGGACGGTGGCGGCCACGGCGGTGGCGCTCGCGACGACGGTCGCGGTGGCGGCGCCGGGGGTGGCCGCGACGCAGGCCGACGGCCAGGACAGGCGGGGCAGGTCCCTCCAGGGGGTCTGGCAGATGGACGGGTACGGCCTGGTGGCCGTGGTCTCCGGGAGCAGCCTGGTCACCTACGACGTGACGACGCACAGCTGCGTGCCGGGGTGGGTCACCGGGACGCAGGACGGCGCCCCCGGCCGGGACGGCACCGTCCGGTACGTCCTGGGCGACAACGCCCTCACCCTCACCCCGCAGCCGGGCGGGCGCCGGGCGATCGACGCCGAGGAGGGCGGGACGGGCACCAAGACGCTGCGCCGCCTGGACGCGCTGCCGGCGCTGTGCACCCGGCCCGCCCCCAACGACCCGCTCGCGGTCTTCGACCGGTTCTGGGAGACCTTCGAGGAGAACTACCCCTTCTTCGCCGCCAAGGGGATCGACTGGCACGCGGCACGCGACGAGCAGCGCGCCAAGATCACTCCGGCGACCACCACCGACCAGCTCCAGCAGATCTTCATCGACCTGCTGACCCCGCTCAAGGACGCGCACACCGGTCTGGCCCGGGTGACCGGCACCGGCCCGACCGGCGTCTACTCCGGCCGGCGCGACGGCTCGTTGAAGTCGACGCCCGCCCTACGGGACGCGGCCCGCAAGGCCGTCGACGCACAACTGACCGGCCCTGAACAGGAGTTCGCCGTCAACGAGCAGGGGGCGAGCCGGCTGGGCGTGGGCCGGCTCCCGGGCGGCGTCGGCTACCTGCGGGTGAGCGGCTTCGACGGCTACGCGACCGGCGGGTTCGCCGCCCAGGCCAAGGAGCTCGACCGGGCGCTGGACGCCCTGCTCGCCGACCCCGACCGGCTCAACGGCCTGGTGATCGACGTCCGGCTGAACGGCGGCGGCTCGGACGCGCTCGGGCAGCAGATCGCCGCCCGGCTCACCGACCGCCCGTACGTCGCCTACCGCAAGGTGGCCCGCGACGACCCGGCCGACCCCACGAAGTTCACCCGGCCGCAGCCGGTCGTGGTGCGGCCCGCGCACACCGAGCACTTCACCGGCCCCGTCGCCCTGCTCACCTCCTCGCTGTCGATCAGCGCCGCCGAGACCTTCACCCAGACCCTGATGGGCCGCTCCCCGCACGTCGTCCGGATCGGCGAGAACACCCAGGGCGTCTTCTCCGACGTACTGATCAAGACCCTCTCGCCGGACTTCATGGTGGTGCTGCCGAACGAGAAGTACCTCACGCCCGACGGCAGCACCTTCGACGGCCCCGGCATCCCGCCGGACATCCGCACGCCGGTGTTCACCGATGACGAGCCGGCCGGGCTCAAGGACTCCGCCCTGAGCACGGCCCGCCGCGTCCTCGGCGAGCAGTAGCGGCCGCATCGTGGGCGAGGTCGCCCGCGCCGTACCGGCCACCCCGGCGGCGGCCGCCCGCGCCATACCGGCTACATCGGATCCACCCCCCGCAGTTCGCCGTCCAGCTCCAGCCACCGGGTGAGGCCCAGGCCGCGCAGGAACGGCACGTCGTGGCTGGCCACGATCAGCGCGCCCTGGTAGGCGGCGAGCGCCTGGGTGAGCTGGCGGACGCTGGCGAGGTCCAGATTGTTGGTCGGCTCGTCGAGCAGCAGCAGCTGCGGCGGCGGGTCGGCCAGCAGCAGCGCGGCCAGAGTGGCCCGGAACCGCTCGCCGCCGGAGAGGGTCGCGGCAGGCTGGTCGGCCCGGCCGCCGCGGAACAGGAAGCGGGCCAGCCGGGCACGGATCGCGTTGTCCCCGGCGGCGGGGGCGAACAGCTTGACGTTCTCCGCCACGGTCAGCTTGTCGTCCAGCAGGTCGAGCCGCTGCGGCAGGTGGCGCCGCGGCACCGGGGTGCTGACCTCGCCCTCCAGCGGGGCGAGTTCGCCCGCGATGGTGCGCAGCAGGGTGGTCTTGCCGGAGCCGTTGCGGCCGACCAGGGCGATCCGCTCAGGGCCGCGCAGGTCGAGGTCGGCGGTGGTGCCGTAGGGCAGCCGGACCTTCTGCAGGGTGAGCACGGTGCGCCCGACCGGGACGGCCGTGCGCGGCAGGTCGATCCGGATCTCGGCGTCGTCGCGCACCGCCTCCTCGGCGGCGGTGAGCCGCTGCCGGGCCTCCTCCAGCCGCTCGGTGTGCATGCCCTGGAGCCGCCCGGCCGTCTCCTGGCCCTGGCGTTTGAGCTTGCCCGCGAAGATGTGCGGGTCGTTGCGGGTGACCGCGCGCTTCTTGCCGTAGCTGGCGCTGCGGTCCAGCCGGGTGCGGGCCTCGGTCAAGTCCCGTTTCTGGCGCTCGACGTCGGCCTCGGCGTTGCGCAGCAGCCGCTCGGCGGTCTCCTGCTGGGCGGCGAGGGTGCGCTCGTACTCGGCGAAGTTGCCGCCGTACCAGGTGACCGCGCCGTCCCGCAGGTCGGCGATCTGGTCGACGTGCTGGAGCAGTTCGCGGTCGTGGCTGACGATCAGCATGACGCCGTGCCAGCCGGCGACCGTCTCGTAGAGCCGCTCCCGGGCCGTCCGGTCCAGGTTGTTGGTGGGCTCGTCGAGCAGCAGGACGTCGGGGCGGCGCAGCAGCAGGGCGGCGAGGCGCAGCAGGACGGCCTCGCCGCCGGAGAGCTCCCCGGTGGTGCGGTCGAGGCCGAGGCGGTGCAGGCCGAGCCGGTCGAGGGTGGCGCGGGCGCGCTCCTCGACGTCCCAGTCGTCGCCGACGGCGTCGAAGTGGCGCTGGTCGGAGTCCCCCGACTCGATGGCGTGCAGAGCCTCGCGGGTGGCCCGGATGCCGAGCGCCTCGTCCACCCGCACGGTGGTGTCCAGCGTCAACCCCTGGGGCAGGTACCCGAGTTCGCCGTCGACCCGGACGGTGCCGCCGGTCGGTGTCAGCTCGCCGGCGATCAGCCGCAGCAGGGTGGACTTGCCGGCGCCGTTGAGCCCGATCAGGCCGGTGCGGCCGGGGCCGACGGCGAGGTGGAAGCCGTCCAGGACGGGCTTGCCGTCGGGCCACTCGAAGGTGAGATCGGTGCAGAGGACGGCGGTGGTGGGTTGTGCCATGGAGGGCCTCCCGGGTGGTTGCCGAAGGGAACGATGAGCAACACGGGGAGACACCGCGGGTGCGGGCCGGTACGGCCGGGGGGAGGGCGGGGCGGATCCGGATCAGCCGGATCGGGCTCGCCACGGGGCCGTGACTGAGGTCGCACACTCGCACACCGCGCGGCGAAGGGCCTGCGCGGCGGGGGCGGTGTCTCGGGACCTCAGTAGAGCAACGGCCTTCTCCTTGTCTGGCTGGTGACTCCGTCCACGCTACGCACGGCGCCCGACGCGGGCAACCGAATTTCGGCGCACCGGGAAGCACCCTGGACACGCACCGGGAAGCGGCCGCCCGACCGGATTCCGGGCGCCCGGAGGAGGGCGGGTGCCGGTCCGGTGCCCATCCGGTGACGGCCCCTCCCCAGTCCGGGGGTGTGCGTAAGGAGGCCTTTATCCGCATGGCAGACTCCTCCCCTGCCATGCCTGCGGCTCCCCGGAGCCGTACCCGAGGAAGGGGTCGCATGGCGGTTATTCACAGGGGGATTTGAACTCATGTCACCGATGTACCGGCCGAGCCGTGCCGTCCTGGGCGCCTCCGTCGCCGCGCTGACCATGCTGGCCGCGACCGCGTGCGGCCCGGACAACAGCGACCCGGTCGTGGCCCGGACCACGGCTCCGACGGTCGCGGCCGGCGCCACCGGCAAGCCGGGCGCAGCACCGATCAAGCTGCCGACCGCCGAAGAGCTGAAGACCTGGAAGTTCGAGGACTGGGACAAGTGGGCCCAGCAGAACGTGATCACTCCGGCGGTCAAGGGCTACTGGACCCTGCAGCGGATCCTGAACGCCAAGCCCAAGCCGATGCCGCAGCCGCAGCCCGACCCGACGCAGCCGCCGGCCCAGCCGACCGGCGCGGCCCCGGCCCAGCCGACCTCGAAGCCGGCCACCCCGGCCCCGGCGCAGCCCACCACCGCCCAGCCCCCGAGCACCGGCGACGCGCTGCCCACCGTCATCGAGGCCAAGCCGACCCAGCACCCGTTCGCGAAGAACCTGCACGTCAACGGCAAGCTCTTCTTCAAGGACGGGAACGAGGACTACGTGTGCTCCGGCACCGTCGTCTCCGACCCGGCCAACCCCGGCAAGAGCAACCTGGTCTGGACCGCCAGCCACTGCCTGAACGGCGGCAAGGGCGGCCAGTACTACACCAACATCTCCTTCGCCCCGGCCTACAACAGCAACGGCCTGCTGAGCGGCGGCAAGCAGGCCAACGAGACCGACGCCGAGCCGTACGGCGAGTGGGGCGCGACCGCCGGCATGGTCTCGCCGCAGTGGTCGGCCGAGGCCGACCCGGAACACGGCGGCCCGTGGAGCCAGTACGACTTCGGGATCATCAAGGTCGCCAACCCGAGCGGCAACGGCAAGTCGCTGGAGGAGACCGTCGGCGGCTCCGTGCCGATCTGGTTCAACGCCCCGCGTGAGCAGTTCAACAGCGTCAGCGCCTACGGCTACCCGGCCGGCAAGCCGTTCGACGGCGTCGAGCTGGACCACTGCGACAGCGGGAAGCCGGTGAAGAAGACCGGCGACCCGAGCCGCCCGGCGATGCTGATGATCGGCTGCAACATGACCGGCGGCAGCAGCGGCGGCGGCTGGGTCGCGACCAAGGACGGCAAGCCGGCCCTGGTCAGCGACACCTCGATCGGCAACGGCGCCAGCACCTGGGAGGCCGGCCCGTACCTGGACGACGTGGCGGCCCGGATGTTCGACTACTTCTCGAAGAAGTCGAAGTGACCACCGAGGCCCGGAGCACCGCCGAGGCCCGGGTGGCCTCCCCGGTCCGGTAGGTCCTGACCGGCCCGCGTGGCCGGTCCCCGCGGGCCCCGGCCCCCCGCCCCCGCCCCCCGGCTGTTCCCCCCCCCCCCCCCCCCCCCCACCAAGCGGCGCCACAAGAACGCCCCCCACGGTGTCAACCACCACGCCCGCCCGGCCCCGGG
>NZ_JBHWIJ010000013.1:43337-48985 GCF_042732255.1 Kitasatospora sp. NPDC059803
GGTCCCCGCGGGGGGGCGGGGGTGCCCCCCGGGGGGGTTTGGGCTCTCCGCGGCGCGGGGGGCCGCCCCCGGGGGCCGCGGCAGCGGCGCCGCGGCCCCGGGCTTTTCCGCCACCCGGCCCGCTCCTCCTACAATCGGGCTCATCATGAGCGCCACACTCGTAGTCAAGGACCTCGCCGCCGGTCACGGCGAACGCACCCTCTTCTCCGGCCTGGACCTGGTCGTCGCCCCCGGTGACGTGATCGGCCTGGTCGGCGTGAACGGCGCCGGCAAGTCGACGCTGCTGCGGCTGCTGGCCGGGCTGGACACCCCCGAGGGCGGTTCGCTGCGGCTCAGCCCGGCGACCGCCAACATCGGCCACCTGCCACAGGAGCCGGAGCGGCGCGAGGGCGAGTCGGTGCGCGACTTCCTGGCCCGCCGCACCGGCGTGGCGGCCGCGCAGACCGCGCTGGACGAGGCCACCGAGGGCCTGGTCGAGGGCCGCCCGGGCGCCGACGACGCGTACGCGGCGAGCCTGGACCGCTGGCTGGAGCTGGGCGGCGCCGACCTGGAGGAGCGCGCCGAGGAGGTCGCCGACTCGCTCGGTCTGAAGGTCTCGCTCGACCTGCCGATGACGGCGCTGTCCGGCGGCCAGGCCGCCCGGGCCGGCCTCGCCTCGCTGCTGCTCTCCCGCTACGACGTCTTCCTGCTCGACGAGCCCACCAACGACCTCGACCTCGACGGCCTGGAGCGGCTGGAGGCCTTCGTCAAGGGCCTGCGCGCGGGCACCGTGCTGATCAGCCACGACCGCGAGTTCCTGGCCCGCACCGTCACCAAGGTGCTGGAGCTGGACCTGCACCAGCAGCAGGTCAACCTGTACGGCGGCGGCTACGAGGCGTACCTGGAGGAGCGCGCGGTGGCCCGCCGGCACGCCCGCGAGGAGTACGACGAGTACGCCGACACCAAGTCCGGGCTGGAGGCCCGGGCCCGGATGCAGCGCGGCTGGATGGAGCACGGCGTGCGCAACGCCCGCCGCAAGTCCTCCGACAACGACAAGATCGGAAAGGCGCAGCGCGCCGAGTCCACCGAGAAGCAGGCCTCCAAGGCCCGGCAGACCCAGCGGATGATCGAGCGGCTGGACGTGGTCGAGGAGCCGCGCAAGGAGTGGGAGCTGCGGTTGGAGATCGCCACCGCGCCGCGCTCCGGCTCGGTGGTCGCCACCCTGCGCGCGGCCGTCGCCCGCCGCGGCGACTTCGCCTTCGGCCCGGTGGACCTCCAGATCGACTGGGCGGACCGGGTCGCCATCACCGGCGCCAACGGCGCGGGCAAGTCGACGCTGCTGGCCGCCCTGCTCGGCCGGCTCGAACTCGACGGCGGCAGTGCCTCGTTGGGCTCCGGCGTGGTGGTCGGCGAGGTGGACCAGGCGCGCGGGCTGTTCCTCGGCGGCGAGCCGCTGGCGGACGCCTTCGCCGCCGCCGTCCCGGAGTTCACGCCGGAGGAGGTGCGCACCCTGCTGGCCAAGTTCGGCCTCAAGGCGGTGCACGTGAAGCGCCCGGCCGGCACCCTCTCCCCCGGCGAGCGCACCCGGGCCGCGCTGGCGCTGCTCCAGGCGCGCGGGGTCAACCTGCTGGTGCTGGACGAGCCCACCAACCACCTGGACCTGCCCGCGATCGAGCAGCTGGAGGCGGCGCTCGGCTCGTACACCGGGACCCTGCTGCTGGTCACCCACGACCGGCGGATGCTGGACACCGTCACGGTGAACCGGCGGATCGAGGTCCGGGACGGGCGGGTGCACGAGCTGTAGTCCCGTCCGGCAGGGCGGCCCGGCCGGACGGCCCTGCCGGATGGACCCGCCAGGCGGCCCTGCCGGATGGACCTGATCTGCGGATTGGTCTCGACCTCTTCCCGGCGCGGCCGTCATGTGCTGTGCTGTCGGCCATGGTTGACAGTGCAGTGGCAGGGACGCCCTACCCGACCGTCCCCCTCACCCCGATGACGGTGCCGGCCCACGAGGCCGAGGCCCGCAGCAGGTCCTTCCACGACGTGATGGCGCAGCGCCGGACCGTCCGCGACTACGCGACCCGCCCGATCCCGGACGGGGTCGTCGAGTGGGCGATCCGGACCGCCAACACCGCGCCCAGCGGCGCGCACGTCCAGCCCTGGCGGTTCGTGGTGATCACCGACCCGGAGCGCAAGCGGCGGCTGCGCGAGGCCGCCGAGGCCGAGGAGCGCGAGTTCTACGCGCACCGGGCGTCGGAGGAGTGGCTGGCCGCGCTGGCGCCGATCGGCACCGACTGGCGCAAGCCGTTCCTGGAGGACGCGCCGGCGGTGATCGTGGTGTTCGAGGTGCACAAGGGGCCCGATTCGCCGCGCCCTTACTACACCAAGGAGTCGGTGGGGATCGCGGTCGGACTGCTGCTGGCCTCGCTGCACCAGGCCGGGCTGGCGACGCTGACCCACACGCCGAGCCCGATGAAGTTCCTCAACGAGGTCTGCGAGCGCCCGTTGGAGGAGCGCGCCGCGTACGTCATCCCGGTCGGCTACCCGGCCGAGGGGGCGCGGGTGCCGGATCTGCGGCGCAAGGAGCTGGACGAGGTGCTGATCAGGCTCTGACCGCCGGGCGTGTGCGCGCGCCGGTGCGCCGGGGTGCGGCCGGGCGCGCCGGGGTGTGGCGGGGACTGGCGAGAGGCCTGGTGGGAGGCCGTCCGGAATTCATTGGTGACAGGTCCCGGCCAAGGACATAATCGCGGTCATGAGCCACCCGCAGTCACGGTCCTGCAAGTACCCGCCCGCCCCGCTCCACGTGCCCGGCCCCACCGCCGTCACCACCGGGCGGCCGCCCGAGGAACTGCGGCTGCCCGGCGGGATCTCGCTGCTGCGCCGCCGCAGCACGCACGCGGTGGCGCTCAACAAGGCCGTCCGCGCCAACCTGGACCACCTGCGGCCCTGGATGGAGTGGGCGGCCGAGCCCCCCACCCGGGCGCAGACCGCCGAGCTGGCCCGGGCCGGCTCCCTCGCCTGGGAGGCCGGCACCGACTTCATGTACCTGGTCGGCCTGGACGCCGAACCCGGCGGCGTGGTCGGCGCCCTCGGCCTGCACGGCCGGATCGGCCCCGGCGCGCTGGAGATCGGCTACTGGGTCGCCGCCCGGCACGCCGGCCGCGGCATCGCCACCACCACGGCCGGGGCGCTGACCGAGGCCGCCCTGGCGCTGCCCGGCATCGCGCGGGTGGAGATCCACTGCGACGAGGCGAACGGCGCCAGCGCGGCCGTCCCGCGCAAGCTCGGCTACCGGCTCGACCGGGTCGCCGAGGCCGCCGCCCGGGCTCCCGCCGAGACCGGGCGGCAGCTGATCTGGGTCCGGGAGGCCTGACGGCGCTCCGAGGCGGGGCCGGCGACCCGGGCAGCCCGCGCCGTTCGGTACCGCTCGCCGCTCAGCACCGCTCGCCGCTCAGCACCGCTGGCCGTTCAGTACCGCTCGCCCGTTGGCGTCGGCAGCGCGTCCAGGTCGGCCAGATCGGCCGCCGAGAGCACGACCTCGGCCGCGCCCGCGTTGTCCACCAGGTAGCGCGGTGTCTTGGTGCCCGGGATCGGGAAGACGTGCCGGCCCTGCGCCAGCACCCAGGCCAGCGCGACCTGCGCGGGCGTCGCGCCGATCCGCTCGGCGACCTCCTTGACCCTGCCGACCAGTGCCAGGTTCGCCTTCAGCGCGTCCTGCTGGAAGCGCGGCAGCCGGCGGCGGAAGTCATCGGCGGGCAGCTCGTCGAAGGAGGCGATGCTGCCGGTCAGGAAGCCCCGACCGAGCGGCGAGAACGGCAGGAAGGCGATGCCCTGCTCCTCGGTGTACGGCAGCACCTCGGCCAGCACGTCCCGGGTCCAGAGCGAGAGCTCGGACTGCACGGACGCCACCGGGTGCACCGACTGGGCCCGCTTGATCTCCTCGACGGTCACCTCGGAGAGCCCGATCCGGCGGGCCTTGCCGGCCGCGACGGTCTCGGCGAGGGCGCCCCAGGTCTCCTCGATCGGGACGGCCGGGTCGACCCGGTGCAGCTGGTAGAGGTCGACGTGGTCGGTGCCGAGGCGGCGCAGGCTGTCGTCGATCGAGCGGCGCACGTGCTCGGGGCTGCCGTCGCGGGCCGACTGGCCGGACCCGCCCGGGACGATGCCGACCTTGGTGGCGAGGAAGGCGCGCTCCCGGTACGGGCCAGCCAGCGCGGCGCCGACCACCTCCTCGTTGGTGTAGGGGCCGTACATGTCGGCGGTGTCGATCAGGGTGACGCCGAGGTCCAGCGCCTGCCGGATCACCCGGACGGAGTTCTCGTCGTCCCGGTTCTGCACGTCGTAGGCCCAGGTCATCCCCATGCAGCCGAGGCCGATGACGCCGGTCTCCGGGCCGTTGGTACCGAACGTGGCGTTGCGCATGACGGTGCTCCGATCGTGGTGGTGTGTTTGCCCGCTCGCGGGGTGCTGCGGTGGATCAACGCGTCCAGCTTTCACCTTGGAGTGCACTCAAGGTCAAGCCCGTCCGGTCGCGCTTCGGACGCGCTTGGGATCCGCTTCGGACCCGCTTCGGATCCACCTCCGATCCGCCTCCGATCCGCCGACCGCCAGAGGGGTCGTTGATCGTATGAGCGGCCCTCGGCTCACCCGGAGGTGGGATGCGCCCGAGGCGCAGGTGGAGCGCGTACGTCGGACTTCACCACCATGCGCGCGGGCACGACCGTCTGAACCGTGCGTCCGCACCACGGCCGGCCGCCGGGCGCGCGCAGGCCGGCCGCCCGGCCGGCACCGGGTGATCACCCGTCAAACCGGCGTGCGGGAGCCCGTCGGCGGGACCTCCGCACCACCGGGCGCCATCCGTCCGGTCTTGGCAGGGCTCACGGCGACGGCGGACCCTCTGGGCACAGCCGATCATCGGCTCGTCCAGTCGGTATTCCGTTGGGGAGGAACCCATGACGTTCTCGCGCACCCGCCTCGCCGCCGTCGCGGTGATCGTGGCCGCCGCCACCGCCGTGACCGTCCCGGCGCAGGCCGCCGGCGGCCACCGCGCCCTCAGCCGCTTCGACGACGGAAGCTTCGAGTCGCCCAAGGCCCCGGCGAACAGCTTCGCCGAGTTCAACGCCGGACAGACCATCGGCCCGTGGACGGTCACCAGCGGCAGCGTCGACCTGATCGGCGCCGGGTTCTGGCAGGCCGCCGAGGGCGACCAGTCGGTGGACCTCAACGGCGCCACCACCGGCGCCGTCGCCCAGACCTTCGCCACCGTCCCGGGCACCACCTACTCCGTGACGTACGCGCTGGCCGGCAACACGTCGGCCGCACCGGCCGTGAAGACCGGCCGGGTGCTCGTCGACGGCCAGGACTTCCAGGACTTCTCCTTCGACATCACCGGCAAGACGCCGACCAACATGGGTTACGTGGGGCACCAGTTCAGCTTCGTCGCGCGGAACGCCTCCACCACGCTGACCTTCGCCAGCACCAACGCGGGCGCGGCCGGCCCGGTCGTGGACGACGTCCAGGTCAAGGAGTGCAAGCCGTGTTGCGGGTGATCCACTGAACCGCCCCCCCGCCCGCGCCGGGCGCCCCGGGGGGGGCCCCCCCCCCAGGCCCACGCGTTTTTGACCCAGCCTGATAAGTTAATAAACCCCCCAGCGGCCCAGATCGAGGGA
>NZ_JBHWIJ010000013.1:48995-52285 GCF_042732255.1 Kitasatospora sp. NPDC059803
GGGGGGGGGGGCGGGCGGGGTGGTGGCCTCGTGCTTGTCTCGGTGGGTCCGCGGTTGTGGGGGGTGAACCCCTCACCCCCCCGCCGGGGGGGGGGGCCCCTGGGGGCGGGCCTCCCCCTCCTTGCCGACCGTTGTTTCCCCCTCGCTTAAAGTGCTTCACCCCGCACGGCGAGCCCTGACAGGGTCAGTTACCGGAAGGTGCACTCCCTGTGAGGAAGGGTGGATCCCTTGTTCAACCGATTGAACCGATTGAACCGATTCAACCGACGAAAAGCATCCGCGCTCGCCGTGGCGACGCTCACGGCGGCACTCGGTCTGGTGCCGGTCGGCACCGCCCAGGCGGCGGCCTGTCAATGGCAGAAGACGGCGTGGGAGCTGCCGCCCACCACGACGGCCGGCGCGGTGTCCTCCAGCGACGGCGGCCGGTACGGAGTCGGCCTCACCGGAACGCGGTCCACCAGCTGGCCCTACGACTTCACGGACGGGCGCGGGACGCTGTGGGACAACGGGAAGGTCGTGCTGCGGCTCCCTGCGGGCAATCCCAACCTGTCCGGCATCAACGCGGCCGGCCTGATCGTCGGCGCCGACCTCGTCAACAACAAGTTCAGGGCCGTGACGGTGAGCCACACCGGGACGACGACTGTGCTGCCGTTCAATCCGAACTGGAACAGCTCGTCCGCCAGTGTGGTCAACAACGCCGGTGACATCGCCGGGATGGCCAAAGTCGGAACGAATTTCATCCTGGTGGTGTGGCCGGCGAACGCGCCGGGAACGTACCGCGAACTGCCCATCCCGGCAAGCAGCTTCCTCTTCCTCAACGGCATCGACGAGCAAGGCAGGGTCGTCGGGTCCACCGACGCGTTCGGCTTCGTCTCGGACATCAACGGCCAGTGGCACGCGCTCGCCGCACAGGGCTCCAACGCCAAGGGAACTCCTGCGGCGATCCGGGACGGGCGCATCGTCGGCGGCACGCAGAACGACACGAGCTACGCCGAAGCCGAATGGGACGCCCAGGGTTCGCTGATCCGAACCATCGGCACGGGCGCCATCTCGGCAAGTGCCATCGGCGGCAACGGAATCGTGGGCGGCACGGCGTTCGTCGGGTCGATTCGACGGCCTGTCCTGTGGCGTGACGGCGTGGTGGCGGACTCGCTGCCTGCGGTCTCGGACTCGTTCACGATCAGGGCGATCAGCACCGACGAGAAGACCCTCATCGGGAACGAGAACTCCCGACCCGTGAACTACACCTGCTCCTGACGGCTGCTTCTGATGCCTGCTCCTGACTGCTGTTTCTGACGGCTGTTTCTGACGCCATGAGGGCCGGCAGCCTCCTCCCCGGAGGGGCTGCCGGTCCGGTCTTCGCCGCCGTCGCTTTCGCGGCCGCCGCCTGTCGGGAGCCGAAAATCCTCCTGCCAGGGTGCCGAAGGTCGACAGGGGTGCCACCCGAGGGTGCGAAGCGGTGTTCCGAGAACGGGGTTCCAGAGCCTTAAACCGTTCCTAAAACCTTCCCACAGCGGGCTTCCGATGCCCCGGAAGTGCTTGACGTGCACAGCTGGTCTAGTCCAGTTTGATGCTCAGCACCGCGCTCCTCCCCCGCACCGGACCAGCCCCCATGCTGCCGCCCGCCCCGCGTTTCCCCCTTCGCGGCGCGGGCGGCCCCACGTCCCGAGAGGCACCCCCATGCCCAGCGCGCCCCAGCCCGCCCCCACGCACCGCCGCCCCGCCGGTCGCACCAAGCTGCTGAGCCTCGCCGCCGCCACCGCGCTCGCCGCCGGCGGCCTCGCCACGCTCGCCGGGAACGCCGGCGCCGCCGACGGCAACCTGCTCGCCAACCCCGGCCTGGAGAGCGACGCGCTCAGCCCCTGGAGCTGTTCCGGCGGGACCGGCAGCGTCGTCAACTCCGGTGCGCACAGCGGCAGCTACGCGCTGAAGGGGGCGGTCGGCGCGAGCGACACCGCACAGTGCGGCCAGACCGTCACCGTCCAGCCCAACACCACGTACAACCTCAGCGCCTGGGTGCAGGGCCAGTACGTCTACCTGGGCGCCACCGGCAGCGGCGTCACCGACCCGGCCACCTGGACGCCGGGCGGCGCCAACTGGCAGCAGCTGTCCACCAGTTTCACCACCGGCCCGGCCACCACCAGCGTCACCGTCTACCTGCACGGCTGGTACGGGCAGGGCGCCTACCTCGCCGACGACATCACGCTCACCGGCCCCGGCGGCGGCAACCCCACCACCCCGCCGCCCACTTCGGGCACCCCGACCGGCACCCCGACCGGCGGCCCCACCGGCACGCCCACCGGCGGCCCGAGCACCCCGCCGCCGAACGTCGCCGTCCCCGTCGCGCCCTACATCGACATGGGCGCCTGGCCCACCCCGTCCATGCCCGACATGGCCAAGTCCGGCAACCTCAAGGCCTACACCATGGGCTTCGTGACCGGCGTCGGCTGCAAGGCCAGCTGGTTCAACGCCTACGATCCGCGCACCGGCTGGGCCAAGGACCAGATCGACGCGCTGCGCGCGGCCGGCGGCGACGTCAAGCTCTCCTTCGGCGGCGCCAGCGGCACCGAACTCGCCGCCGCCTGCACCACCGTGGACTCGCTGTTCGCCGAGTACAACGCCGTCGTCAACGCCTACAACCTGCGCTACGTCGACTTCGACATCGAGGGCGCGGCCATCGCCGACACCGCCTCCAACGACCGCCGCTCCGCCGCGCTCGCCAAGCTCCAGCAGGCCCACCCCGGCCTCAAGGTCTCCTTCACCCTGCCCGTCCTGCCCGAGGGCCTGACCTCCGAAGGCGTCGCCATCGTCAAGTCCGCCCGCGACGCCGGGGTCGCCGTCGACCTGGTGAACATCATGGCGATGGACTACTACCGGACCGGCACCGACTACGGCAACGCCGCCGTGCAGGCCGCCCAGGCCCTGTTCGGCCAGCTCAAGGCGCTCTACCCGGCGAAGACCGACGCCCAGCTGTGGGCCATGGTCGGCGTCACCCCGATGATCGGCGAGAACGACGACCACCAGATCTACAACCAGGCCGCCGCCCAGCAGTTGGTGACCTTCGCCCGGCAGAACCACCTCGGTCTGCTGGCCTTCTGGGACGCCACCCGCGACGCCAACGCCTGCACCGGCGGCTCGCTCTCCAAGTGCACCAACATCGCGCAGCAGCCGTACGAGTTCGCGAAGATCTTCGCCCAGTACGCGGGCTGACCGCGCCACACGGGCAGGGACACCCCCCCGGGAGGGGGTGGGGGAGAGGCGGGGGGTGGTGTTTTGTCACAGGCTCCACG
>NZ_JBHWIJ010000013.1:52295-57162 GCF_042732255.1 Kitasatospora sp. NPDC059803
CAGCGTCAGATATGTATCAGAGACAGGCGGTCGGGGGTGTTCCTCAAGGACCGCCAGGAGGCGAAGTGGTGACGGCGGCCGCGGCTCAGGTGTCGTAGCAGCCGTCCCACGGGGCGTGGAAGCCGAGGCCGTCGGGGTAGAGCTCGGCCCAGACCCCGCCCTCGCCGTCCTCGCCCTCTTCTTCCTCCTCCTCGTCCTCCTCGTCCGTCTCGATGACCAGCCCGAACAGCGCCCCCTCGACCCGGACGGCGAACGGCGCGATGGCGACGTCCCCGTACGCGCGGCCGGGGAGGGCGTCGAGCCAGTCGGCGAGGAGTGCGCGGGCGGCCTCGACGGCCGCCTTCTCGCCGTCCGCCGTCGTGCCGGTCGAGCGGATGCGCGAGTCGAGGTGCCGGCCGGCGTCGTCGAAGCGGTGGAGCACCGCGAACCAGCGCTTCTGCGCCTGCCAGTTCTCGACGTCGGCCCCGACCTCCGGGAAGGCCGCCGTGACGGAGGCGAGGAACTGGCCGCCCTCGCACCGGCCGATGGTGCGGGTGCGGTAGTCGGGCTCGTACCGGATGGGGATCAGGTCGGGAACGCTCATGACCGAACCGTACGGCTGAGCTGTGACAACGCCCGGCCCGGAGACGGCTCCGGACCGGGCGCGACTGCGGGCCGGGCGCGACTGCGGGCCGGATACGGCTGCGGGCCACGGGCCCGGTCGGCCGACGGTTCGTTCAGCGCCCGGTGGGCAGGTTGGCCCCGCCCGTGCAGTCGAACACCACGCCCGTCACGAAGGTGTTGGCGGCCAGCAGGTGGATGGCCTGCGCGATGTCCTCGGCCCGGCCGACGCGGCCGACCGGGGTGGTGGCGGCGAGGCCGTCGAACAGCGCCGTCCGCTGCTCGGCCGGGACGCGGTCCCACCACGGGGTGTCGATGACGCCGGGCGAGACGGCGTTGATCCGCAGCGGGGCGAGTTCGACGGCCAGCGGCGGGACCATCGCCTCCAGCGCGCCGTTGATGGCGGCGAGTCCGGCGGTGCCGGGGATCGCGGCGCGGGCGGAGGCGGCGGTGATCAGCGTGACGGATCCGTCCGACCGCAGGTGCGGCAGCGCCGCCTGGAGGACGCGGACCTGCGGCCAGAACTTGGCGTCGAACCCGGTGGCGAGCTCGGCCAGGTCGAGCTGGGCGAACGGGCCGCTGCCGGCCGCGCCGCTGACCGCGACGACCAGGTGGTCGACGGTGCCGGACCGGGCGAAGAAGGCCGCGACGGCCTCGGGGTCGGCCGCGTCCAGCTGGTGGCCGACGGTCTTGCCGCCGATCCGGGCGACGGCGGCGTCCAGCCGGTCCCGGCCGCGGCCGGTGATCACGACCTCGGCGCCGTCCGCGGCGAAGGCGGTGGCCGCGGCCTCGCCGATGCCCGAGCTGCCGCCCATCACGACGACGCGCTGTCCGGTGAAGAGGTTTGGCGTGGTGCCCATGGTGGCGTGCCCTTCATCTTGTCGAGACCGCTAGTTCCGTCAATAATGTTATCGAGACTGCTAGTCTTGTCAAGCGGGGGAAGAGGAAAGGGAACACGATGACCGAAGCCCGCCCGCACACCGGACGCCGCCGCAACGAAGCCGCCCACCAGGCGATCCTCGACGCGGCCCTGCACCTGCTCGCCGAGTCCGACGGCACCCCCGTCACCATCGACGCCATCGCCCGCACCGCCGGCGTCGGCAAGCAGACCGTCTACCGCTGGTGGCCCTCCAAGGGCGCCGTCCTGCTCGACGCCCTCACCGACCGTGCCGACCAGGACGCCCCCGGCCCCGACACCGGCACCCTGCGCACCGACCTCCGCGCCTTCATCGCCACCACCTTCGACGGCTCCCAGCGCGACACCACCGCCCCCGCCCTGCGCACCCTCGTCCGCGAAGCCGCCCGCGACCCCCACCTCGCCGACCTCATGCAGACCTTCACCGCCACCCGCCGCACCGCCCTGCGCGACCTCCTCGCCCGCGGCCGCGAACGCGGCGAACTCGCCGACGACACCGACCTCGACCTGATCGTCGACCAGGTCTACGGCGTCTTCTGGTACCGCTTCCTCCTCGGCCACGCCCCCCTCGACGCCACCGTCGCCGACCGGCTCACCAACTCCCTGGTCGCCGGGAACAGTTAGGACCCGTCCGGCGGATCCTGCCCGGCGCCCACGCCGGTTGATCATCCGATCCGCCTTCGGTACCGTCCCGCGGGGCCCTCCCTGCGGGACGGCACCCGTCCGGGGAGGGGAGATTCATGCAAGGGCTAGACGCAGCAAGGCCGTTCACATCCCGGCCGGCGCGACGCGCGGCCGCACTGGCTGCGGCCGCGACCGCCGCCGTCGCCCTGGTGGCCGGCTGCGCGGCCGGGGACCCGGATCCGGACCCGAGGGCGTACCCGGGCAGCCCGAAGGGGCAGACCCTCGAAAAAGTGACGAAGGCGTTCGGGCTGGACCTGCCCGCGTGCGACCTTCAGGACGTCGGGTTCCACGGATCCGCGAAGTACCCCGGAGAGGCCCTGAACCTGAGCTTCCGGGCCCCGAAGGACTGCGTGGACCGCTTCCTCGCCGACCACTCGGTGGACCTGGCCCGCCCCGTCCACTGGAGCCCCGGACAGGGGGCCGGGACGGGCTTCGACTCCGACACCGAGACCCGGACCTTCGGCTGGTCCTTCGACAAGAACGTGACCTACGACCTCTTCGTCGACTTCACGACCTCCACCGGAAGCCGCTTCAGCGCGCTGGCCGACCCCGGACAGACCGAGCGGACGGTGTACCTGGAGGCGCGCCACCTCGGCGGTTCCTGACCCCGGAGGCCCGCGCCGCCCTCAGCCCGACCTCAGCCCGACCTCAGCCCGTCCGCCGAGCCCCGCCGGGCGCCACTCCGGGGCCGTGCCCGTTCAGACGTCCGCCGGCCCGCGGCGTCGGATCAGCGGCAGGTAGACCTCGTCCACGATCTCGACCAGGACGTCGTCGGGCGCGGTCGGCACGCCCCGCACCACGAACTCGTTGCGCAGCAGCACCACCGCCACCGTGGCCACCCTGGGGTGGAGCGCCCCTGGGGCCGCTTCACCACGGGCGACCGCGCGCCCCAGGATGGTGAGCCAGGGTGTGGCCGCGGCCTCGCCGGACTGGTCCTGGAGCTGCGCCAGGAACTCCGCCGCGCCACCGGCGGCGGCCAGGAGTTCGCGCAGGATCGCGCCGAGCGGGGAGCTCCAGTGCCGGTTCGCCTGGCGGAGCAACTCCAGGGCGTCCCCGCGTAGTTCACCGGTGTCGGGGGGCACGGCGGCGGTGGCCAGCTGCTTGTAGGCGGCGATACCGAGGGCCAGGCGGTTGGGCCAGCGGCGGTAGAGGGCGTTCTTGTTGGTGCCGGCGCGGGCGGCCACCTTGTCCATGGTCAGCCCGGCGAATCCGGACTCGGTGAGCTCCGCCACCGCCGCCTGGAGGATCGCCTCCTCCAGCGCCGCCCCGCGCCGCCGTGTCTGCCCGGCCATGGCCCTCGTCCCGTCCGATCCCGTCGCCGGTACCGCCGTCGATACCCCCGTCGATACCGCTCCCTACCCTCCCATCCTTCTTGTCTTCTCCGACCCGCGCCAACTAGGGTACTGGCCGTACCGTATTTGCCGCTCCCCGCCCACCCCCAGGAAGGCAGGACATCGTGCGCGCCAAAGGCATCAGCTACGACACCGGATTCGTCAGGAACGGGTCGTACTCCCGCAGCCGGTTCGACCCGAAGGAGGTCGAACGCGAACTGCGCATCATCCGCGACGACCTGCACTGCAACGCGGTCCGCATCATGGGCGGTGACCCCGACCGGATCGAACTCGCCGCCGGCCTCGCCGCCGACCTCGGACTGGAGGTCTGGTACTCCCCGTACCCGCTGGAACTCACCGCCGACGAGCTGCTGGCCCTGTTCGCCGACTGCGCCGAGCGCGCGGAACGGCTGCGGCGGCGCGGGGCCGAGGTGGTGTTCGTCACCGGAGCCGAACTCAGCCTGATGAACCCGGGATTCCTGCCCGGCGACACCACGGACGACCGCATCGCCCTGCTCAGCCGACCCGAGCTCGTCCGCGAACACCTCGGACCGGTCAGCGGCCGGGTCAACGCGTTCCTCGACCAGGCCGTGGCCACCGTCCGCGGACACTTCGGCGGACGCGTCACCTACGCCGCCGTACCGCTGGAGCGCGTCGACTGGACGCCCTTCGACCTCATCTCCCTCGACCTCTACCGCTCCGCAGAGACCGCCGACCGGTTCGCCGACGGCGTCCACGAGCTGGCCGCGCAGGGAAAGCCCGTCGCCATCACCGAGTTCGGCTCCGCCGGCTACCGCGGCGCGGGCGACCGGGGCGCGCTCGGCCTGGACATCGTCGAGTACGACGCCGAGGGCCCCGTCCGACTGAAGGCCGCGTACGAGCGCGACGAGGCCGGCCAGGCCGCCTACCTGCGCGAACTGCTGGAGGCCTTCGACGCCGGCGGCATCGACGCCACCTTCGTCTTCACCTTCGCCCTGTACGACCACGTACACCGCCCCGACGCCGACCCCCGCGACGACCTCGACCTCGCCAGCTACGGCATCGTCAAGGTCTACGAGGACCGCCCCGGCACCACCTACCCCGACCTCCCCTGGGACCCCAAGGCCGCCTTCACCACCCTCGCCACCTACCACCACACCCACTGACCAGGCACCGCCCGGCGCCGCCTCGGAAAAATATGCAGACCGGTCTACTGATTCACACCCTTGCGCACCCACCACCCACCTCGCGCAGGAAGTCGGCCGCGGGCGCCGCCGCCCGCCCCCCACCCACCACACCCCCGCCCAAAACAAAAAGCTGAGAGACATAAGACGGCGGCAGACACTCCAGCACCACC
>NZ_JBHWIJ010000013.1:57172-57541 GCF_042732255.1 Kitasatospora sp. NPDC059803
AAAATTTGGGGGGGCGCCCCACACCCTGCCCCCCCCCCCCCCGCGGGGCGCTCGGCCCGGGCGGGCATTCCGGGCCCAGCGCCCCAGCCGGACGGGGCGTGCAGAATCTGGCGACCGGTCTACATAGTTGCGTGCGCGGCGAGCGGCACCTCCGCCTCCGGTGCGCACAGGAAGTCGGCCTGATCGACTTCCTGTGCGGAATCCACCGTGCACAGCGCAGAATATGACGGTCGGTCTACATATTTGGCCGACGGCAGGCGTGAGCGCCCTCCCCCACGCGGGGGGGGGGGGGCGGGGGGGCATGACGGGGCCCGGGGCCCCCCCGGGGGGGGGGGGGGGGGGCCGGGCAATAATCTGGGGGGGTGAAAA
>NZ_JBHWIJ010000014.1:0-20326 GCF_042732255.1 Kitasatospora sp. NPDC059803
GCTGAGGGCTGCCACCCCGTCGGCTTCTCGGCACTCGGCCCTGTCCGGCCGAGTCGGTCCTACTCAGGTCACGCGGGCGGGATCGGGCCGAGGTAGGTGCCGCCGGAGGCGTCGATGGTCTGGCCGGTCACCCAGCGGCCCTGCGGGCCCGCCAGGAAGCCCACCACGTCCGCGACGTCCTCCGGCTGGCCGATCCGGCCGAGTGCGGTGATCGATTCGAGCCCGGCCATCGCCTCGGGGACGCCCGTCCACTGGGACGTCATGTCGGTCAGGATCACCCCGGGGTTGACGGTGTTCACGGTGATCCCGCGCCGGCCGAGCTCGTTGGCGAGCGGAGCGGCGAGGGCCACCAGCGCCGTCTTGCTGACGGTGTAGCCGATCTGAACCGGGGATCCGATCCGGGCGGCCGCCGAGGCCACGTTGACGATCCGCCCGCCGTCCCGCAGCAGCGGAATCGCCCGCTGGATCACGAAGATCGGCGTGCGCACGTTGATCGCCATCAACCGGTCGAACTCCTCCTCCGTGAGCTGCCCGATCGACCCGGCCAGGTGGATGCCCGCGTTGTTGACCAGGATGTCCAGGCCGGCCCCGCCGTCCCCACCGACTTCGCCGTCCCCACCCTGCTCGCCGTGCTCCGCCAGCCCGGCGGCGAGGCCCTCGAACAGCTGGTCCAGCGCACCACTCTCGCCGAACCGGGCCCGCACCGCGAACGCCCGGCCGCCGGCCTTGGCGATCAGCTCCACGGTCTCCGCGGCGGCCGCCTCGTTGCCGCCGTAGTGGACCGCGACCAGTGCCCCGTCGGCGGCGAGCCGCTGCGCCACCGCCCGCCCGATCCCGCGCGAGCCGCCCGTCACCAGCGCCGTCCTGCCGTCCAGTTCGCCCACGATCGCCTCTTCCCTCGTGCCGCCCCCGGTCGGATCCGGGGCCGGTCTCCCGCCGTCACGACCCGATGCCGGACAACCCTTCATGTATGCCCGGGGCCGGAGAGCTGATGCCGCCCGCACGCACGACCACCCACACGACCAACCACTCGACCACCCGCTCAGGCCTGGAACAGCGGCTCGTAGGCGCCGCCCTCCTCGGCGTTGAGCAGCACGTACGCGGGCCCGAGACCGAGCGCGACCTCCCGCAGCCGGGCCAACGCCGCAGCCACGCCCGGGACTTCGAGGCCGAGCGCGGCGGCGGCCGCGTCCCGCTCCGCGTACAGGCCGGGCTCGTCCTCCAGATACTCGTCGGCGGCCTCCGCGCTCTCCTCCACCGTCAGCCGCGGGCAGTCCCGCCACCACGGCACCGCCAGCAGCAGCCGGACCAGCTCCGGCAGCCCGACGGCCAGCACCGCCGCGCCGCCCTCCGAGTCGGCGTACAGGACGGGACGCTCCTCGCCGCCCTCCCCGCACAGGAAGAAGGTGCCGCCCGCGCCGTCCTTGGCCACCGGCTCCAGGGCCTCCCCGGAGGCGAGCACCACCTCCTCGACGTGCGGGTAGTGGTCGAGGCTGAGGTCGCCCGGCCAGGCCAGGAAGTCGAGGGCGGCGGGGTTGGCGCGGATCGCGTCGAGCAGCGGGGTCGTCGGCATGGCCGCCAGCCTAGGACGCCCTGGTGACACCCACCCCGCCACCCGTCGTCTCCGACTCGCCCCGGGTGGGGAGTTGATCTCTACGGCGCAGCCGTTGTTGGGTGGCTCCTGTTGCTCTGACCCCCAGCGGCGAAGGAATGTGACACGGTGGACGAGAAATTACCTCCGGACGAGCGGGCCGCACTGTTCGAGGCGCAGCGGCCCCGGCTGCGGGCCGTGGCGTACCGGATGCTCGGCTCGGTGAGCGAGGCCGAGGACGCCGTCCACGAGGCCTGGCTGCGCTACGACCGCACCGACACCTCCGACGTGCAGAACCTCCCCGGCTGGCTGACCACGGTGGTCTCGCGGGTCTGCCTCAACCTGCTGCGCGGCCGGGAGCTGCGCCGCGAGGAGCCGCCGGAGGCCGAGGCGGGTGAGCCGGGCCCGGCGCGCATCCCGGACCCGCTGCTGCGGCGCGAGGGGGTGACCGACCCCGGGCAGGAGGTGCTGCTCGGGGACTCGGTGGGCCTGGCGCTGATGGTGGTGCTGGAGTCGCTGGCCCCGGCCGAGCGGATCGCCTTCGTGCTGCACGACCTGTTCGCGGTGCCGTTCGCCGAGATCGCCCCGCTGATCGAGCGGACGGCGGCCGCGACCCGCCAGCTGGCCGACCGGGCCCGCCGCCGGGTTCAGGACCAGGCGCCGGCGCCCGACCCGGACCCGGGCCGTCAGCGGGTTGCCGTGGACGCCTTCTTCGCGGCCGCCCGCGCCGGCGACCTGGGCGCGCTGGTGGCCGTGCTCGCCCCGGGCGTGGTGCTGCGCTCGGACGGCGGCGCGGTGCGGGCCCGGCACCCGGTGGTGCTGACGGGCGCGGCCGCGGTGGCCGACCAGCCGGTGCTGTGGGGCGGGCTGTCGCCGTTCGCCCGCCCGGCGCTGGTCAACGGCGCCGCGGGCGCGGTGGCGATCGGCGAGGGCGGCCGGCCACTGTCGGTCATGGCGTTCACCGTGGTGGACGGCGCGATCGCGGCGATCGAGGTGCTCACCGATCCGGAGCGGCTGGCGGCGCTGGACCTCTCGGCGTTCCGCGACTGAACGCGGCGGGCGAGAGGGAGGCCGGCCGCCCTCTCACCCGCCCGCGCCGGTCGGCGCCGCGCGGCCTCGGGACGCGCCGTCACCAGCCCTGTGCGACGACCCAGTCGGCGAGGTGGCGGGCGCACGCGTCGACCGACTCGCGCCAGGTGTGGCTCGCGCCCTCGCCGGCCTCGTCGCTGACGTGCTTGACCAGGCGCACCGGCACCCCGAAGCGGTGGGCGACGGCGGCGACGGCGTAGCCCTCCATGTCGACCAGGTCGGCGTGCTCGGCGAGCCGGTCGCGGGCCGCCGGGTCGGAGACGAAGAGGTCGCCGGTGGCCAGCACCGGCCCGTCGCCCTTGCCGACCACCAGCGGGGCGCCGTAGCTGCGGCCGGTGAGCGCCAGCAGGGCCGGGGTGTCGAGGTCGTGCTGGATGACCTGGACGACGTGGTGGGTGCCCTCCCAGCCGGGGCGCAGCGCGCCGGCCGTGCCGAGGTTGATCACCTCGGACGGCTTCTCGCCCTGGGCGAGGACGGTGGCCAGCGCGGCGGTGGCGTTGATCTTCCCTATTCCGGTGAGCAGGACGGGCAGCCGGTCGTCGAGGTGGGCGGCTTCCTCGCGCACGGCGACGACGAGCAGCGGGCGGTCGGGCGTGATCGTTCCAAGCAGGCGCATGCTGCCCATCGTACGGAGGGTGTCCGCCGAAACCAGGTGCACCGACCGCGCCGGGAACGGTGGCGTCACGGCGGGATCGCCCCCCGCAGCCGGCCCCGGGGTCCGTCCTCGACTCGCCGCGTGCCGCCGCCGCAACCGGACCTCGCCGCTCCGGCTTGTCGGAGGAACCGCATAGGGTGCATCCCGCGTCGGACGGTTCACCGCCGGCCGCCGGGCAGCGGGGCCCCGGGGGCGTGCGGGAGGCGTGCGCCGCGCGTGCAGGGCAAGCTCAAGATCGGCGCAATTCGGGTGTGGCCAGGGGGAGTCACGGCCATACTGCTGGCATCGGCCGGGCCCCGGACAGCGGGCCCGACCCCTGGGGAGGATGAGGCGGGTGGCAACACCAGTAGGTAACGGCGCACCGGGCGCCGTGGTCCCGGCACGGCCGAGCGGCCCGCCGGGCACGGCACCGGCCGTGTCGGGTGTCCGGGGCGTCCCGGCGTCCAGACCCGGCGCCGCGCCCGCCCGGCGGCCGCCGGCCGGGCCCGCGCCGCGCGGCCTGTCCGGTCTGCGGGCCCGGCTGGCGAACGCCACCCGGACGGCGCCGGGCCGGCTGCGGCTGGCCGGGGCTGTGCTCGCGGTGCTGACGGTGGCCTTCGGCGCGCTGACCGCCTGGCAGTTGGAGACCAAGGCGGAGGCCGCCAACCGGGTGGTCCAGCACAGCCAGCCGCTGAGCAAGGACGCGGCCGACATCCACCGCCTGCTGGCCCACGCCGACACCACCGCGGCCACCCGCTTCCTGCTCGCCGGGGCGGAGACGAAGGCCGTCCGCGGCGACTACGAGGGCGATCTGGCCGCGGCCACCGACCTGATCACCAAGGCCGCCGCGCAGACCACCGTCGGCTCCCCCGCCTACCAGAAGCTCACCGAGCTGAACAAGCAACTCCCCGTCTACGCCGGCCTGGTGGAGACCGCGCGGGCGAACAACCGGCTGGGCCTGCCGCTCGGCGGCGCCTACCTGCGGTACGCCTCCGAGCAGATGCAGGGCACCCTGCTGCCGCGCGCCGCCGAGCTGACCGCCATCGAGAACGACGAGCTGGACAAGGACTACGCCGAGGCGAAGTCCAGCCCGTGGGCCGCGTACGGCCTGGGGGTGCTCACCCTCGGCGCGCTGGTCTGGGTGCAGCTGACGCTGTTCCGCCGCACCAACCGGGTGTTCAACCCCGGCCTGCTCGGGGCCACCGCCGCCGTCCTGGCCGGGGCGCTCTGGCTGGCCGTCACCGGCCTGACCACCAACGCCGCGCTCCAGCAGAGCTGGAAGCAGGGCGCGCAGCCGCTGCGGGCACTCAACACCGCCCGGGTGCAGGTGCTTTCCGCCCGGCTGGCGGAGAACCTGAACCTCGTCGCCCGCGGCTCCACCACCGCGTACGCGGACCAGTGGAAGGCGATCACCCAGCAGCTCGCCGGGGGCGAGCCGGCGAACGTCCCGATGGAGCAGCACTCCGGCTCGCTGCGCCAGGCCCTCGACCTGGCCCCCGCAGACGCCCGGCAGCAGATCGGCGAGGCCGACCGGCAGTACGAGACGTGGCGCACCCGGCACGACGCGGCGCACACCCTGGAGACCCAGCAGGCCGACTACCAGGGCGCGCTGCAGGCGACCGTGACGGCGGACCCGGCCGCCGAGGCGAACACCGCGGACGGCGCCTTCAAGGCCACCGACCGGGCGCTCGACCAGGCCGCCACCACCGAGCAGGACCACTTCGAGCGCTCCGCCAAGGGCACCGAGGGCGACCTCCGGCTCGCCGCCCTCGCGGCCGCGCTGCTCGGCGTGGTGGCCGCGGCCGCCGCGCTGCGCGGCCTGGGCCGTCGACTGGCCGAGTACCGGTAGAGGGGGGAACGGACACATGCGCAGGAGAACCGCAGGCACCAGGCCGGCCGCCGCGCTGGCGCTGCTGGCCGCCGGTGCGGCCGTGCTCGGCGGGGGCGGGCCGTCCGGCGCCGTGCCCGCGGCCGCCACGGGCGCACCGCAGGCCGTCCGGTCGACCGGGCAGGAACAGGCCGGGCAGGAAGAGGCCGAGTCCTGCGACCTGACCAGCACCGTGCCGCCGAGCACCGTGGACGGCACGGCGGTGAAGGCCATCAAGGCCAAGGGCACCCTGATCATCGGCGTGGACCAGAACAGCTACCGCTGGGGCGCCCGCAACCCGAACACCGGTGAGCTCGAAGGCTTCGACATCGACCTCGCGAGGGCGATCGGCGCGGCCGTCATGGGCGACCCGGCCAAGGTGGTGCTCAAGCCGGTGTCGACCGCCGGCCGGGTCGACGCCCTCACGGGCAACCAGGTTGACCTGATCGTCCGCACCATGACGATCAGCTGCGCCAACCTGAAGAAGGTCGCCTTCTCCCGATCGTACTTCAACATCAAGCAACGGGTCCTGGTGCCCCGGTCGTCCACCGCCAAGAACCTCGACGAGGCGATCGGCGGCAGGACGGTCTGCGCCGCGGACGGCTCGGTCGCCAAGGACGTGCTGAACGCGAAGAAGAGCGCCAAGCAGCTCGTCCTGGTGACCAACCAGCTCGACTGCCTGGTCCGCATGCAGCTCGGCAAGGTCGACGCCACCATGACCGACGACGAACTGGCGGTCGGCCAGGCCGCGCAGGACCAGACGGTGAAGGTGGTGGACGGCTTCGAACAGCCGGAGACGATCGGTGTCGCGATGCGCCAGAACAGCACCGACCTCACCGCCCGGGTCAACCAGGTGATCTCCGACTACTACACGGACAAGGACAAGGGCTGGCAGAAGTCGTTCGAGCGGTGGGTCCAGCCCTATCTGCCCGAGAACTCCAAGGACCCCGGCCTGTACTGGCCGGCCCGCTGACGCACCGGGCGGCGCACGCGCGTCAGCAGGCCGTTGACGCGGTCTTGACGCCCACCGCCCGCTCCGCCCGAACGGCCACCGGCTAGGGTTCGGGACGATCACCACGGGGAGACCGGTGGTGGGCACGGGGGTTGTCGTGGGATCGCACGTCAGGTACGTCGGGATCGCACGCGAGGAAGGAAGGACACGGCGTTGGCGGCTTCGGCTGGCCCGGTACTGAACCGGGAGGAGGTGGACCGCGCGCTGGCGCGCCTCGGCGCGGAGCGGGACGCGGTCGAGTCCGCGCTGCTCGCCCTCCAGGACCATCCGGGCCTGCGGCTGCTCGACGGCGCCGAACTGACCGGACGCACGCTGGAGCGCTGGTCCGTCGCCGGGAAGGGCCTGCCACTGCTCTGGGCCCTGTTCGACCGCTACGCGGAGGCACTGGCCTCGGCGCGCGCGGTACGGGCCCGCAAGGCCAAGCCCGGCGCGCCCGAACTCGCCGAGCTGAGCGAACTGCTCACCGGCGACGCGGTGACCGTCCCCGGCGGCGCGCTGCCGGACGGCCCGCAACTGCTCGGCGCGCCCGCCCGGCTGGTCGAGCGGATCAGCCTGGACGCGCTGATGACCCGGATGAACTCCTGGTACGCCACCGTGCTGGAGGTGGTCAGCGCCGCCGACGCGGTCTGGTCGGCGCTGCCGGCCCGGATCGACCTGCTGCTGGCCGAACTCCACCGGGTGGGCAACCTCGCCGCCTCGCTCGGCGTGCGGGCCGGCAACCACCCGCTCGCCGACGACCTGGCCGGGCTGGACGCCGACCTCACCGGGCTGCGCGCCGAGGTGCGCGAGGACCCGCTGGCGCTGTGGCGCCCGGCCCGGGTGCCCGCCCAGCGCGGCACCGTGCCGGAGGGCGGCGCCTTCGCCACCCCCGCCGGGGTGGTGGACACCGAGCGGTTCGACCGGGCCGGGCGGGCGCTGGACGGCGTCCGGGTGGAACTGGAGAACCTCCTGCGGCTGCGCGACGACGCCGAGGAGCGCCTCCAGGGCGTCGGCGACCTGCTCCAGCGGGCCGACGCCACCCTGGCCGAGGCCCGCCGGGCGCGCGGCGAGGTGCTGGCGAAGATAGCCTCCAGCGACGTCCCGGCGGTGCCCGGGCCGGCCTCGGCGCTGCGCGAACGGATCGTGACGGCACTGGAGTTGCGCCAGGGCGGGCAGTGGGGCCGGCTGGCGCCGCTGCTGGACACGCTGGAGGACGCCGCCGCCAAGGAGCTGGCCCGGGCCCGGCAGTCGCTCACCGAGGTGACCCAGCCGCTGGCCGTCCGCGCCGAACTGCGCGGCCGGCTGGACGCCTACAAGGCGATGGCCGCCCGGCTGCGGGTCTCCGAGGACCCGGAAGTGATCGAGCGGTACGAGAAGGCGCGCTGGCTGCTGTGGAGCGCGCCCTGCGACCTGCGGGCGGCGGCCGCCGCGGTGGCCCGCTTCCAGCAGTCGCTGCGGCCGGCGCAGGCCGAGGCCGCACAGGAGACGACCGGCCAGACGCCGGTCGACGGACAGGTCCAGGGGGGCTGAGGTTGATGGGCGGGACGTGCGTACGGCCGGAGTGCTCCGGCAACGGCAGGATCGACGCGGACGGCTACTGCGACGAGTGCGGGCTCGCCCCGGCGGGCGGCGGCACCGTGGCAGCTTCGACGGCGGCCACCGGCGCCCCGCCGGCCGCCGGCCCCGGCGCGCCCTGCCCCCGGGACTGTTCAGGCGCCATCGACGCCGACGGCTACTGCGACGAGTGCGGCCTCACCCCGCCCGGCGGCGACACCGGCGTCACCCAGCCCTACGTCCCGTCCTCCCGGGTCTCCACCGACTCGGCGCGCAGCGGCTCGATCCGCTCGACCCGCACCGGCTCGGCCCGCTCGATGTCCGGCCGCTCCCGCTCGCACCGCTCGACCCGCACCGGCAGCAGCCGCTCGGTCTCGGTGCGCAGCACCCGCGGCAGCGTCAGCGCGGGCACCCGCAACCGGCTGGGCGCCGGCCTGGTGACGGTGCCGACCGTCGAGACGGCCGACCCGTCGCTGGCGGTGCTGGAGAACCCGGAGGTCCCGGAGCGCAAGCGGTTCTGCTCCAAGTGCGAGACCCCGGTGGGCCGGGAGAAGAACGGCCGGCCGGGCCGCCCGGACGGCTTCTGCACCAAGTGCGGCACGCCGTACTCGTTCACGCCCAAGCTGCGCCGCGGCGACCTGGTCGGCGGGCAGTACGAGGTGGTGGGCTGCCTGGCGCACGGCGGCCTCGGCTGGATCTACCTGGCGATCGACCGGCGGGTCAACGACAAGTGGGTGGTCCTGAAGGGCCTGCTGGACACCGGGGACGAGGACGCGCTCGCCGTGGCCGTCGCCGAGCGCCGCTTCCTGGCCGAGGTGGACCACCCGAACATCGTCCGGATCATCAACTTCGCCGAGCACCTGGACCTGGGCTCCGGCTCCACCGACGGCTACATCGTGATGGAGTACGTCGGCGGCAAGTCGCTCAAGGACATCGCCAACGACCGCCGCACCCCGGACGGCCGGCGCGAGCCGCTGCCCGTCGAGCAGGCGATCGCGTACGCGCTGGAGGCACTGCCCGCACTCGGGTACCTGCACGGCCGGGGCCTGATCTACTGCGACTTCAAGATCGACAACGTGATCCAGAGCGGCGACGCGCTCAAGATCATCGACATGGGCGCCGTCTGCCGCCTCGACCACGACGGCCCGATCTACGGCACCGTCGGCTACCAGGCCCCCGAGATCGCCACCCACGGCCCCTCCCCCGCCTCCGACCTCTACACCGTGGCCCGCACCCTCGCGGTGCTCACCTTCGACTTCCAGGGCTACAGCACCACCTACCGGGACACCCTGCCCGGCCCCGAGGACGTCGAGGTCTTCGCCCGCTACGAGTCGTACTACCGCTTCCTGGTCCGCGCCACCGACCCGGACCCGGCCCGCCGGTTCTCCTCCGCCGATGAGATGGCCGACCAGCTCACCGGCGTGCTGCGCGAGATACTCGCCCTCCAGGACGGCCGGGCCCGGCCCGCCCTGTCCACCCTCTTCGGGCCCGAACTACGCGTCGTGGACACCGAGTTGGTCATGCCCACCGAGCAGCCCGGACAGCTCCTGGTGACCGCCCTCGACCCGGCCGCCGCCGCCCTCGCACTGCCCGTCCCGCGCGTCGACCCCGGCGACCCCAACGCCGGCTTCCTCGCCACCCTGCTCGCCACCGACCCCGAGGAGGCGCTCGCCGCCCTGGCCGGCGCGCCCGCCCTCTCCATCGAACGGCGGCTGCGCGAACTGCGCGCCCACCTCGAACTCGGCCACCGCGCCGCCGCCGAGGAGGCCCTCGCCGCCCTGGAGCGGGAGTACCCGGACGACTGGCGGGTCGTCTGGTACCGCGGCCTGGTCGCCCTGGTCGGCGCCGTGCACGGGCCGGACGGACCGGACGGGCCGGACAGCCCTGGCAGCTCGGTCGCCCTGGTCGGCGCCGCGGGCGGCCCGGACGGCCCGGCTTCGCCCGACGAGGCCGGGCTGCGCGCCGCCGCCGAGGCCTTCGACGCGGTCTACGACGCCTTCCCCGGCGAGGCCGCCCCCAAGCTGGCCCTCGCCATCTGCGCCGAACTCCTCGGCGACGGCGGCGACGCCGCCGAGTTCTACCGACTCGTCTGGACCACCGACCCGGCCTACCTCAGCGCCGCCTTCGGGCTCGCCCGGGTCCGGCTCGCCGAGGACGACCGGCCCGGCGCCGTCCGCGTCCTGGAGTCCGTCCCGGCCACCTCCAACCAGTACACCGCCGCCCGGATCGCGGCCGTCCGCGCCCGGCTGCGCGAACGGCCCGCCACCGACCCGCTCGCCGCCGACCTCGGCGCCAGCTCCGACCAGCTGACCGCGCTGCGCCTGGACGACCGCCGCCGCGAGGAACTGGCCGTCGAACTGCTCGGCGCCGCCCTCGGCTGGGTCACCGCGGGCTCGACCGGCGCCCAGCAGGGCGGCGGCACCACGGTCCTGGGACGACCTGCGGTGGAGCGGGAACTGCGCTTCGCCCTGGAACAGTCCTACCGGGTACTCGCCCGGTTGGCCGACCGGGCCGAGACCAGGATCGAAATGGTGGAGCGGGCCAACCGCGCCCGCCCCAGGACGTGGGTGTAGCCGATGCCGCAGCAGACCGTGTGCCCGAGCTGTTCCGAACCGCTGGAGCCGGAGGACGCCTACTGCGGCGCCTGCGGCGCCAGCCGGGACGGCCGGGCCGCCCCGGGCGCGATGCCCGCGAACTGGGCCGCCGCCCGGGCCGAGGGCGCCCCGCCCCAGCACGGGCCGGTCTGCGCGCACTGCGGGCTGCCGCAGGTCACCGCGGACGGCTACTGCGAGGCCTGCGGCGGCGCCCAGCCGCGCCCGCGCGACCACATGGAGAAGTCCCTCGCGGGCGTCGCCGGGGTCAGCGACCGCGGCCTGCGCCACCACCGCAACGAGGACTCCTTCACCATCGCCGCCACCTCGCTGCCCGGCGGCGAGCCCGTCGTGGTCGCCGTGGTCTGCGACGGCGTCTCCTCCTCCGACCGGCCGGACGAGGCCTCCGAGACCGCCGTCGACGCCGCCTCCGAGTCGCTGCTGAGCGCCCTGGAGGCGGGCCGCGAACCCACCGCCGCCATGCGCCAGGCCATCGCCGACGCCGCCGGGGCCGTCGCCGACCTCGCCCAGGCCGGCCCCGGGCCCACCCGGCCCGACGTCAACGCACCCGCCTGCACCTACGTCAGCGCCATAGCCTCCGGCGGCCGGATCACCATCGGCTGGGTCGGCGACACCCGCGCCTACTGGATCCCGGACGACCGCGCCGGCGCCGAGCCCTTCCGGCTCACCCAGGACGACTCCTGGGCGGCCCGGATGGTCGAGGCCGGGCTGATGAGCGAGGCCGAGGCGTACGCCGACCCGCGCGCCCACGCGATCACCGGGTGGCTCGGCGCCGACGCCGAGGAGGTCGTCCCGCACACCCTCGACTTCACGCCGCACGTCCCCGGGGTGCTGCTGATCTGCACCGACGGACTGTGGAACTACGCCGAGGCCGCCACCGACCTGGCGTACTACGTCCGGCCGGACGCCCGCACCGAACCGCTCGCGGCGGCGCAGACCCTGGTGAAGTTCGCGGTCGCCGCCGGCGGCCACGACAACATCACCGTCGCCGTCCTGCCGATCGACCCGCCGGCCGCGGGCGCCGGTGCCGGTGCCGAGGACCAGGGCGAGGACGAGGACGACCCCCGGACCGCCACCGCGCTCGACCTGCCGCTGATCACCGCGGCGGGTGCCAGGAGGGCCGCCGAGGAGGACGAGGACTACGAGCCGACCCTGCCGGACCTCCCGGTGATCGGCTCCCCCGCCGCCCCGCTGCCCCCCACCGCCCCGCCGGCACCGCCCGCACCGCCCGCCGCACCGCCGACCGCACCCGCCGTCCCCCCGCAGCCGCCGCACCCGCCGACGGCCTGACCGGACGCCGCCCGCCCGGGGCCGACCCCGGCGGCCACCCGGTCCGCCGGCCCGCCCCCGACGCGGCCGGCCCCCACCGCCCGATCCGTACCGACGACCCTTCCGACGGGAGCCACCGGCCCATGGCAACACTGGCGAAGCCGAACCTGCCCAGGTTCGACGTGGAGATCTTCCAGAACGAGTACCTTGCCGACGGCGCCCGCGAGGTCAACGCCATCGTCACGGTCACCGCGACCGGCGGCGGCACCTCCGGCGGGGGGGGGGGGGGGGGGGCCGGGCGCCGCGGCCGCCCCCCCGCCGCGCCCCCCCGCCCGCCAACCCCCGGCGCGGGCGGCCCGCAGAGCGCCGACACCGCCGCGGCCGTGGTGATCCTGGTGGACTGCTCGGGCTCGATGGACTACCCCAAGACCAAGATCAACGGCGCCCGCGAGGCCACCGCCGCCGCCATCGACGCGCTGCGCGACGGCACCGCCTTCGCCGTGGTCGCCGGCACCCACGAGGCCCGCGACATCTACCCCGGCGACGGCACCCTCGCCACCGCCTCCGCCACCACCCGCGGCCACGCCAAGGAGTCCCTGCGCCGCCTCACCGCCGCCGGCGGCACCGCGATGGGCACCTGGCTGGCCAAGGCCGACAAGCTCTTCCTGACCCGCCGCGACATCGCCATCCGGCACGCCGTCCTGCTCACCGACGGCAACAACGAGCACGAGTCGGCAGTCGACCTGGAACGCGCCATCGAGCGGGTCACCGGCCACTTCACCGCCGACTGCCGCGGCGTCGGCACCGACTGGCGGATCGACGAGCTGCGCAAGATCTCCTCGGCGCTGCTCGGCACCGTCGACATCGTCGCCGAACCCTCCGGCCTGGCCGAGGACTTCCGCTCGATGATGGCCGGCGCCATGGGCAAGCAGGTCGCCGACGTCGCGCTGCGGATCTGGACCCCGGCCAACGCCGCGGTCAAGTTCGTCAAGCAGGTCGCCCCCGCGGTCGAGGACCTCACCGCCCGGCGCGCGGAGGCCGGCCCCCGGGCCGGCGACTACCCCACCGGCTCCTGGGGCGACGAGAGCCGCGACTACCACGTCTGCGTCGAGGTCCCGGCCGCCTCCATCGGCAACGAGATGCTCGCCGCCCGGATCAGCCTGGTGCTGCCCCCGCAGGTCGGCAGCGGCACCCCCGAGGTGCTCTCCCAGGGCCTGGTCAAGGCGGTGTGGACCGACGACCTGGCCTCCTCCACCCGGATCAGCCCGCAGGTCGCCCACTACACCGGGCAGGCCGAGCTGGCCTCCTCCATCCAGGAGGGCCTGGAGGCCCACCGGGCCGGGGACGTCGACACCGCCACCTCCAAGCTGGGCGCCGCCGTCCGGATCGCGCACGCGACCGGCAACGAGGGCACCTACAAACTGCTGCAGAAGGTGGTGGACGTGGTGGACCCGAAGGAGGGTACGGTTCGGTTCCGTAAGAACGTGAGCGAGGCCGACTCGATGACCCTTGAGACCCGGTCGACCAAGACGGTGCGTGTGAAGAAGTGACCGCTGAAGACGTGACCGGGCCGACGACCCGGTGCGACGCCGCCCCAAGCCGGCTCGATGTGAGGGGGAACTGATGCCGATCTGCCCGAGGGGCCACGAGTCGCAGGCCGAGGACTGGTGCGACTTCTGCGGCTTCCCGATGACTCCGCCGGCCCCGCCGCCGCCCGGAGCCCACCCGGGAGCCCACGGGGCCCACGGGACCCACCCGGGGGCGTACGGCTCCCACCCGGCGCCCGAGGCGCCCGGCTCGTTCGAGCAGTCCCAGCACCCGGACCACCTCGGTACGCCCTACGGCGCGCCGCCGTCGCCTCCGCCGGTGCCGCCGGGGAACGTCCCGCCACAGCCCGGCGCGATGCCGCCGCCACCGGCCCAGGGCTACCCCAACCTGACCGAGGGCCTGACGGTCTGCCCAATCTGCCGCAGCCCGCAGACCGGACGGTTCTGCGAGGAGTGCGGGTACGACTACGAGCTCTCCACCCCCTCGCGCCGCCAGGCGCAGCAGCCGCTGAACATCCCGGCGGCGTACGGCGGCGCGCCGGCCGCCCAGCCGCCGTACGGCCAACCGCCGTACGGCCCGCCCGTCCCGCAGCAGCCACAGCCGCAGCACACCCAGCACCCGCAGCAGGCCGCCGCGCCCGCGCACACCTACGGTTACCCTCCCTCCTTGCCCGCCAACGGGCCGGAGGGGCCCACGCCGGAGGGGGCGTTCCCCGAGGCCCCCGTCCGCGAGGACTCCGGCCCGGTGTACGCCGAGCCCCCCGGCCCCAACAACCGCGGCGGCGACTTCGGCACCTCGTTCCACCTCGCCCCGCCGCATCAGCAGCAGCCCCAGCCTCAGCAGCCACAGTCGGCGGCCCCCGCGGAGCCGCTCCGGACCAACTGGATCGCGGTGGTCTCCGCCGACCGCGAGTACTTCACCGAGATGATGGCCCGCAGCGGCCCCGAGGCGGCCGGGCTGTTCTTCCCGCCGTACTGCCCCGAGCGGCGCATCCCGCTGACCGGCCGCGGCCAGCTGCGGATCGGGCGGCGCAGCCAGCACCGCGGCACCGTGCCGGAGATCGACCTGTCGGTGCCGCCGGAGGACCCGGGCGCCTCGCACCAGCACGCGCTGCTCGCCGAACAGGCGGACGGCAGCTGGGTGTTGGTGGACCAGGACTCGACCAACGGCACCACCGTGAACGGCGGCGCGGAGCCGATCGCCCCGCACACCGCCGTGCCGCTGAACGACGGCGACCGGATCCACATCGGCGCCTGGACGACGATCACGGTGCACCGCGTCTGAAAGACCGTCGGCGACAACTCCGGCCGGGCCGGGTGGGATTCAACTTCCGCCCGGCCCGGCTTGTTCCCGATCCCTCGGACAATCCACAAATTTCGTCGTCGCCGACGTGCACAGGGCCCTCCGCAAGCCCTAGGCTCAGGCCACATGACTGCAGCTATATCCGCCGACGGCATCCGTCAGCGGTACGGGGACGTGCAGGCCGTCGACGGGGTGTCCCTCACCGTCGAGGCCGGCGAATTTTACGGAATCCTGGGCCCCAACGGCGCCGGGAAGACCACCACGATGGAGATCCTGGAAGGCGTCCGCAAGCCGGACGAGGGCCGGGTCGAGCTGCTGGGGATGGCTCCCTGGCCGCGCAATCCGAAACTGCTGCCGCGCATCGGCGTGCAGTTCCAGGCCTCCGCCTTCTTCCGGAAACTGACGGCCCGGGAGACCATCCGCACCTTCGCGTCGTTCTACGGGGTCGGCCCCAAGCGGGCCGACGCGATGCTGGAGCGGGTCGGCCTGACCGACAAGGCCGACGTCATGACCGACCAGATGTCGGGCGGTCAGGCGCAGCGCCTGTCGATCGCCTGCGCGCTGGCCCACGACCCGGAGATCGTCTTCCTGGACGAGCCCACCACCGGCCTCGACCCGCAGGCCCGGCGCAACCTCTGGGACCTCCTGCGGGACATCAACGGCGAGGGCCGCACGGTCGTCCTCACCACCCACTACCTGGACGAGGCCGAGGTGCTCTGCGACCGGGTCTCGATCATGGACCACGGGAAGATCCTGCACACCGGCGCCCCGGCGACGCTGATCCGCGAGATCGACGACACCGTCCGGATCAGCGTCGCGTCCGGCCAGCTGTCCGTCGAGCGCGCCCGGGACCTGCTCACCGCGGCCGGCGCCGACATCGCCGCCCTGGAGGACGACAGCGTCTCGCTCTCCGTCTCCACCCGCCTCCCGGCCCCGGTCCTGAGCGTCCTGGCCGAGCAGAACGCGCTGCGCGGCCTCGAAGTGCGCGGCGCCACCCTGGAGGACGTCTTCCTCCAGCTGACCGGACGGGAGTACCGCGCATGACCGCCAGCACGTCCACCGAGCCGAAGACCCCCGCCCGGAGCGACGGTCCGAGCGGCGGCGCGAGCGCCGAGCGGGAGCGGGTCAGCGCGTTCTGGAGCCTGTCCCGCGCGATGCTGCTCGGCATGAAGCGCGACCGCACCGCGACCTTCTTCATCCTGCTCTTCCCGCTGGTGTTCCTGGTGTTCTTCGGCACCGTGGGCAAGGGCTCCAGCAGCCCGCACGCCAAGGTGGCGCAGGTCGGCGCGGTGAAGCTGTTCGACTCGATCCAGGGCGAGGGCCGGGTCGACCTGGACAAGGTCCTCACCATCACCAGGACCGACGACGCGGCCGCCACGCTGGAGAAGGTCCGCAAGGGCGACTTCGACGCGATGATCGAGCAGGGTCCGGACGGCAAGGTCGAGCTGCGCTTCAGCGCCGCCGACACCGTCCGCGCCGGCGCGCTGCGGGGCATCGTCAACTCGGTGGTCCAGAGCGCCAACCAGGCCGCCACCGGCCAGAAGCCGGCCTACGTGCTGGACGCCCAGCAGGTCGAGGACCAGTCGCTCAAGCCGATCCAGTTCCTCACCCCCGGCCTGCTCGGCTGGGCCGTCGCCACCGGCGCGGTGTTCGGTGCCGCACTGACCCTGGTCGGGTGGCGCAAGAGCAAGGTGCTGCGCCGGCTGCGGCTGGCCCCGGTGAGTGCGGGCACGGTCATCAGCTCCAGGATCCTGGTCTCGCTGCTGACCTCGCTCCTCCAGACCACCGTGTTCCTGACGGTCGCCACCAACTTCTTCGGGCTCAAGCTCACCGGCAACTGGTGGCTGGTCATCCCGCTGGTGGCCTGCGCGACGCTCGCCTTCATGTCGATCGGCCTGCTGGCCGGATCGGTCGCCAAGACCGAGGAGGCGGCCAACGGCATCTCGCAGATCATCGTGCTGCCGATGTCCTTCCTGTCCGGCGCGTTCATCCCGCTGGACAGCGCGCCCGGCTGGCTGGAGACCATCTCCAAGGTCATGCCGCTGCGCTACCTGGTGACGGCCGCCCAGTCGGTACTGACCCGCGGCGGCGGCGTCATGGACGCCCTGCCCACCATGGGCGGACTGCTGCTCTTCGCGGCCGTGCTGACCGGCATCTCCTGGAAGCTGTTCAAGTGGGAGGACGTGTGACCGCCGCCCCGGTCGCCTGAGCCCCGACACACGCCCTGCGGGGTCGTACGCCTTTGGTCCCGGTGTACGACCCCGTCGGCGTCTGCGACCATGGTCGGGTGAAAGAGATCCGGCGAGGAACGTTCAGCGAGGAGACCTTCTTCGACCAGGTCGGCGGCGAACCGACCTTCCGGCGACTGGTCCACCGGTTCTACCAGGGCATCGCCGAGGACGAGTTGCTCCGGCCGATGTACCCCGAGGAGGACCTTGGCCCGGCCGAGGAGCGGATGACCCTGTTCCTGATGCAGTACTGGGGCGGCCCGCGCACCTACAGCGAGCAGCGCGGCCACCCCCGGCTGCGGATGCGGCACGTGCCGTTCAAGGTCGACCGCGCCGCGCACGACGCCTGGCTCAGGAACATGCGGGCGGCCGTGGACGACCTGGCCCTGCCCGCCGAGGCCGAGCGGCAGCTCTGGGACTACCTCACCTACGCCGCCGCCTCGATGATCAACACCCCGGGCTGATCCCCTCCGGTCAGCGGAGCGGGCTGAGCCCCAACCCCGCGCCGGGTGCGGCCACCGTCCGGACCGCCACCGAGCCGGCCGGGGCGCTCAGCCGCAGCCAGCCGCCCGCCCGGTGCACGGTGAGCGGGGCCCCGGGCTTCAGGAAGCCGATCACGTACGCCGCGTGCACCGCCCGCAGCGGCAGCTCCGGCAGCACGGAGACCGGGCGGGACCAGATCTCGTCGGCCAGCGCGTCCAGCACCGCACGGCCGCGGTGCTGCGCCGGGACGGCCTCGCTGCGCTCACGGAACTCCCGCACCCCGGCCATCAGTTCGGGGTACACCTCGGCCGCCGGCGGCGCCCCGACCGGCCGCCAGCCGGTGCGCGGCGGCAGCAGCCCGGCCCAGGCCGGCCCGGTCACCGGGGCGGGCAGCGCGACGGCACCCGTCCCGGCGTCCACGCCGTCCAGCAACTGGCCCGCCGAGACCGTCAGGTCGGTCGGCTCGGCCGGCCCGGTCAGCCGGGCGGTGCGGATCGCCAGCGCGCCCGAACCGCCCAGCGGCAGCCGGCCGAAGACCGCCAGCACGCCGTCCTCCCCGGCCGGGGCCACCGCCTGCAACCGGACGGCCGCCGCCTTGTCGAAGCGCAGCAGGCGCAGCAGGAACGCGGAGAGGTCGGCGGCCTCCCCGGCGTCGGTGAGGGCGAGGCGGGCGGTGATGGTCAACGCGGGTCAGCTCGAATCGTCGGAGGTGGGTGCTCAGGCGGCGACTACGGCGGGCTCCTCGTCCATGAAGCGGGACAGGAACTCCCGCTCCACGGGCGAGATCCGGCGCGGCCGGCCCTCCGCCAGGTCGTAGGGCACGACCACGGTGGACGCCTGGACGTACACCGTCTCGGTGCCGTCCTCAGCGACGTCCTTGATCTCGTAGGACACGGTCAGCGAGGCGCCGCCGATGCGGGTCACCCTGGTCTCGACGGTGACCGGCTCCGGCCGGTGCACCAGCGGGCGCTTGTAATCGATCTCGTGGCGGGCCACCACCGAGCCGCCCGCGAACTCCCCCGCCCCGGCCTCGGCGGCCTGGGTGAACATGAAGTCGATCCGGGCCTCCTCCAGGTAGCGCAGGAAGACCACGTTGTTGACGTGGCCGAACGCGTCCATGTCGGACCAGCGCAGCGGGCAGGCGTAGATGTGGCGGGCCACAGGTGTTCTCCTCGACGTCCGGTCGCCCGCCGCCGTGCGGTGGCGGCGGGCCGGCGGCCGGCAGGCCGCCCCGAGGGGCAGTCTGCCGGGCCGCCGTGACGGCTGGGTGTCAGCCGCGGGTCAGCTTCTTGTACGTGGCCCGGTGCGGGCGGGCCGCGTCGGCGCCGAGCCGCTCGATCTTGTTCTTCTCGTACGACTCGAAGTTGCCCTCGAACCAGAACCACTTGCTCTCACCCTCGTAGGCGAGGATGTGGGTGGCCACCCGGTCCAGGAACCAGCGGTCGTGGGAGATGACCACGGCGCAGCCGGGGAACTCCAGCAGGGCGTTCTCCAGCGAGGAGAGCGTCTCGACGTCGAGGTCGTTGGTGGGCTCGTCGAGGAGCAGCAGGTTGCCGCCCTGCTTGAGGGTGAGCGCCAGGTTCAGGCGGTTGCGCTCACCACCGGACAGCACGCCGGCCGGCTTCTGCTGGTCCGGGCCCTTGAAGCCGAAGGCCGACACGTAGGCGCGGGACGGCATCTCGACCTGGCCGACGTTGATCCAGTCCAGACCGTCGGAGACGACCTCCCAGAGGGTCTTCTTCGGGTCGATGTTGGCGCGGCTCTGGTCGACGTAGCTGATCTTGACGGTCTCGCCGACCTTGACCACACCGGAGTCGGGGGTCTCCATGTCCTGGAGCATCTTGAACAGCGTGGTCTTGCCGGCGCCGTTGGGGCCGATGATGCCGACGATGCCGTTGCGCGGCAGGGTGAAGCTGAGGTCGTCGATCAGGATCTTCTCGCCGAAGGCCTTGGAGAGGTTCTCCACCTCGATGACGATGCTGCCCAGACGCGGGCCCGGCGGGATCTGGATCTCCTCGAAGTCCAGCTTCCGCATCTTGTCCGCCTCGGCCGCCATCTCCTCGTAGCGGGCCAGACGGGCCTTGGACTTCGCCTGGCGGCCCTTGGCGTTGGAGCGGACCCACTCCAGCTCCTCGCGGAGCCGCTTGGCGCGCTTGGCGTCCTTCTGGCCCTCGACCTTGAGGCGGGACTGCTTGGACTCCAGGTAGGTGGAGTAGTTGCCCTCGTAGCCGATGGCGCGGCCGCGGTCGAGCTCCAGGATCCAGCCGGCCACGTTGTCCAGGAAGTACCGGTCGTGGGTGACGGCGACGACGGTGCCGGGGTACTTGGCCAGGTGCTGCTCCAGCCAGTTCACCGACTCGGCGTCCAGGTGGTTGGTGGGCTCGTCGAGCAGCAGCAGGTCGGGGGACTCCAGCAGCAGCTTGCAGAGCGCCACGCGGCGCTTCTCGCCACCGGAGAGCTTGGTGACCGGCCAGTCGCCGGGCGGGCAGCCCAGGGCGTCCATGGCCTGCTCCAGCTGGGCCTCCAGGTCCCACGCGTTGGCGTGGTCCAGGTCCTCCTGGAGCTTGCCCATCTCGTCCAGCAGGGCGTCCGAGTAGTCGGTCGCCATCAGCTCGGCGATCTCGTTGAAGCGGTTGAGCTTCCCCTTGATCTCCTTGACGCCGTCCTCGACGTTCTCCAGGACGGTCTTGGTCTCGTCGAGCGGCGGCTCCTGGAGCAGCATGCCGACGGTGAAACCGGGCGAGAGGAAGGCGTCGCCGTTGGAGGGGTGCTCCAGGCCGGCCATCATCTTCAGCACGGTGGACTTGCCCGCGCCGTTGGGGCCCACGACGCCGATCTTCGCCCCGGGGAGGAAGCTGAGCGTCACGTCGTCAAGGATGACCTTGTCTCCGTGCGCCTTGCGCACCTTGCGCATCGTGTAGATGTATTCCGCCACGTGAGATCGCTCCGGCGTCGTCGGGAGTATTCGGCTTGCAGCCTTCCATTGTGCCGCACCCGGCCGGGGGCCCCGAACGCCCGGTGTGCCCCACGGGGGTATCCGCAGCGCGGCGTTGAACGGCGAAGGGCCCCGGGCCCCCCCCCCGGGGGGGGGGCGGGGGGGGGGGCGGGGCGGGGCTCCGAGGGTGACCCCCCCCGGCGCGCCGGGGGGGGGCTGCGGC
>NZ_JBHWIJ010000014.1:20336-55370 GCF_042732255.1 Kitasatospora sp. NPDC059803
GTTTTATAACACACCCCCCCGGGCGGGGGCCCCCCCCCGCGGGGGGGCCCCCGGGGGGTTACCCGCGGCGGGGCGTCCACGGGCCCCGCCCCGCCCCCCGCGGGGGGGGGGGGCCCGGGCCGGGTGCCGTCAGGGCCTCAGGAGGTCAGCGCCTCCGGGCCTGCGGGGCGGTTCAGGCGGCGGTGCGACCGTGGCGGCCACGGCGGCGCAGGACGAAGACCGCGGCGCCACCGGCCAGGACCAGGCCACCGGCGACGGCGGCGAGGATCGGGGTCGAGTCACTGGCACCGGTCTGGGCCAGGCCACCGGTGCCCGGGGCGGAGTTGGTCGCGGCCGGGCTCGGGTGCGCGCCGGCGGCGGTGCTGGCACCGGCCGACGGGGTACCGGCCTGGCTCGGGGTGCCACTCGGGGTGCCGGTCGGGGCGGTGCTCGGGGCGCCGCTCGGGGTGCCGCTCGCGGCCGGGGTCGACGGGCCGGAGGTCGGCGGGGTCACGCCGGTCTTGCAGTCCAGGACGCCCTTGAACTCCTTGGCGAAGCCGTTCGGGCCGGTGACGTTGATGTCGTAGGCGGCCTTCTCGGCGACCGGGACGAGCACGTTCTCGGTCTTGCCCGGCTGGACGGTCAGCTGCTTGCCCGGCTTGACCGTGACGGTGGCGGCCTCGTCACCACCGTTGGTGACGGTGACGCGCACGCCGTTGTTCTCGCACTCGACCTGGGCGGTGCTGTCGACCAGCGCGCCCTGGCCCTGCTTCCAGGTGGCCTTGGCGCCGGCGGAGACGCTGAGCTTGCTGGAGCCGGCCAGGATCATGCTCTGGCTGTGCCGCTTCGGGTCGTAGCCCTCGCTGAGGAAGACCCGGCCGCTGGGCACGACGGTGTCGGCGGCGGCGGCCAGGGCGACGGAGCCGTCCGGGGTGCCGGCCGGCACGTCCAGGAACAGCTGGGTCTCCTTGATCGGACCGGTCAGGGTGGCGCCGACCGGCTTGCCGTCCTTGTCCACCACCTTGACCTTGTCGGCGGCGTCACCGGTGACGGTGAGCTTCACCTCGGCGGCGCTGGACTTGAGGGTGAAGGGGCCGAGCTTGTTGCCGGACTTGCCGGAGACGGAGTCCGGGTTGAGCGTCAACGAGGGGTTGGGCTCGGCGGCGATGCCCTTGTTGGCGTCGCCGAGCAGGTAGTCGCGCAGCTTCTTGGCCTTGGCGTTGCGCGGGGTGGCGTTCTTGTTGTCCGAGAACTTCCAGATCGCGGCCTGGGTGCCCGCGGCGGCGTCCTCGGCGGTCAGGCCGTCGACGCCGACGGTCTTGCCGAGCGCCGTCAGGTCCTTGACCTGCGGGTAGGAGTTCTCCAGGATCCAGCGGATCTTGGAGGCCGCCTCGACCTTGTTCTTGCCGCCGAGGGAGCTCGACTTCCAGTCCGACTCCTGGTACTTCGCGGCGCTGTCCAGGTAGACCGGGTTGTCGAAGTCGATGCAGTAGGTCTGGATCTCGCCGTTGGACGTCTTGAGGGTGAACAGACCGCCGTCGACGGTCCCCTTGCCCTCGACGTCGATCTTCTCGCCCACCATCGTGTTCTGGAGGACGGCCTTGACGCCCGCACCCGGGGTGTCCGCCGCGGCCGCCGCACCGGCCGCGAACAGGCCCCCGCCCAACACCAGGCTGGTCGTGAGCATGACAGTGGTTATGCGGGGGAGACTCCGCACCTGCCTCTGGAACATCTGGGATCCCTCCGGGGCCGGGCCGCACCGATGGACAGCCCGCCGACTTGCCGTGCCGCGCGCGCCCCCTGTGGCGCTGCTGCGGGTATGAACCAGACGAATCCTATTGAGCCCCGCAGGCCCCGAAACCCCCATGCGAAATCAGGACGATTCCGTATCTGGATCGTTATCAACCCCCTCAGTTTCGACACAAGCTGACGATCAGCCAGAATCTCCTCGCGACTTTTCGTTATCCGGGCGAGATTGCGCATGCGGGCGCAACAACAGTCTCGATCAACATATTTGTCGACAGTTAAGGTCATCGACCCGTCAGATCAGCGCAGCCTGCTCGTCACCTCCCCACTCCCCCTCGGCCACCCTGCCCCGCTCCCCCGCCTCCGCCTCCGACGCCCCGTCCGACACCGGCCGCGCCGGCGGCGGGGGCTCCGGCGGGCGCGGCGCCGAGGCCACCGCCAAGGCCTTCCGCGCCTCCAGCGCGTCGGCGATCCACCCCGGCACCACCCCTGCCCCGGCCTGCGCCCCGCTCGGCCCGGTGGCGCCCGACGGCTGCCCGCGCACCCCCGCCGCCCAACGGAACGCCGAGGTACCACGGGTGAGGTCGTGTCCGACCGATCGGGCGTCGATCTCGGCCCCGGTGCGCTTCACCTCGCCGTCGGCCCACTCCCGCAGCCGCAGCCGACCACTCACCAACACCGGATCCCCCTTGGCGAGCGAACCGATCAGATTGACCGCGAGCCCCCGCCAGGCCGTCACCGTCAGCCACTGCGTCTCGCCGTCCGCCCAGCACTCGCGCTGCCGGTCGTACCGGCGCTCGGTGCAGCCGAGCCGGAACTTGGCCATCGGCACCCCGCTGCCCGTTTCGCCGTAGCTCACCTCCGTCGCGACAATGCCGACGATCGTCACCTGCATCTCGTTCACAGTGCACTCTCCGTTCTCGCCGATGCACCGTACGGAATCGACCGGTGCGCGTCGAGAGTGCGCTTCGCGGGAAATCCCCGCCAGAGAGTTCTGAAATCCTGTGGACAACTCGATGCCTCGGAAAACCGACGTCACTCGCAGGGGTGAATTTCGGCCTTTCGGCACCCCTTCGAGCCCATCTCATCGCGGCCATGACAACAAACCGGCTGCTCGCCGCCCCCAACCGACACGCCCCGGAACAGCGCCGACCGACCGTCCGCGCACGTCATCCGACCGGAGGAAGCCGAATACGGCCCCCCACCCGCACCGGTGGCGACACATTCTCCGTGCCGAATCCATAACGGGTGGGGCGGCAGCCCCGTAACGACTGCACAACGTCCGGCTCGGAACACTCCCAGACCGCTGCACTCACGGCGTTCACCTGCGATTATCGGACCGCTCCACCGAACCGACACACCAACGGCGGTGTCGTCACACTCGGCCGAGGAACTGGGCACCCTTATCCTGTCCCCGACAGGTCGAGGGCCCACCGACCCCCACCCTCACGGCACGGGGCCGGACACGCGCGCCCCCGGCGCTCGTCGCCCGACCCGGCCACGGTCACGCCCGCCCGGGCGCAGCCCGTCCCGCCCCCATAGCTCAGCGGATAGAGCACCCGCCTTCTAAGCGGTAGGTCGCAGGTTCGAATCCTGCTGGGGGCACCACCTCGGCATTCCCGCAGGCCGCCAGGCCGGCGGCCGCATTGCCCGGCCGTCGCGGGCTCCCGGAAATCCCCTCCGCACACCGCCTGATTGCGTACACCCACCGCACCTAACCCGTGACGATGCGTGTCATGGCCGCTGCGATAACAGGCTGCTCCGGATGACCGCCACTGCGGATCGGATGCGGGAGAAGACCCGAACAACCGAAATCCCGGGCGAATCACGCTCCGGGGACAATCCGCCCCACCGACCCGGCCGGGAGCCGCTCGGTCGGGTTCCCGACCGGCCGCTCGGCCCGTGATCGCGAGCCCGGCCGGCCGCTCAGCCGATGGCGGCGAGTCTGCCGCCGGTGGCGCGTCAGTCGGCGGTGGCGCGTCAGCCGGCGGTGGCGAGCCCGGCCAGGTAGGCGTCCAGCAGAGCGGTCTGCCGCTCAGGCGGGAACTCCGCCGGGGCGAACAGCACCTGCACCACCAGGCCGAGCGCGAAGGCCTGCGCACCGGTCGCGAGCGCGGCGGCGTCAGCCCCGGCCGGGAGCTCCCCGAGCCGCTGGGCGTCCGCGACGTGCACCGCGAGGGCCTCGCGCGAGCGGGCGTAGCGACCCGCGTGCGCGGCCGCGAGCGCGGGGTCCGACAGGGCGACGTCCCAGGAGCCGACCCAGATCCGGTTGCCGGCCGCCGCCGCCCCGTCGAGCGGCAGGACGTCGAGCAGCGCGGCCCGCAGTCGGGCCAGCCCGGGGGGTGGCGGCGGGGTGCCGTCGGCGGGGGCGGTGCGCCGGGGCCGGGAGCCGGAGCGCCGGTCGAGTTCGTCCAGGGCGTGGCTCAGCAGGGCCCGCTTGTTGGGGAAGTAGTGCGTCAACAGGCCGGTGGAGGCGCCCAGTTCGGTGGCCACGGCACGCAGGGTCAGCCCCTCGAAGCCACGGCTGGAGAGCACCCGCCACACACCCTCGGACACTTCCAGGCGGCGGGCGTCATGGTCTCCACGGGCCGGCGTCATGGGGGTCATCGTACATACCAAACGTTTGTTATGTATGGTTCCCAGCACACCGCGCATCCCGTGGACCGTGCATCCCGTGAAAGGCCAGCCCATGTTTGCCGTACCGCTCGCCGAGAACGCCGAACTGCGCCCGCTGGAGCCGTGGCAGGCGGCCGAGTTCCTGGCCCACATCGACCGCGCCCGCGCCCACACCGATCCGTGGATCCCCTGGGCCACCCGCTCCACCGACCTCGACTCCGCCCGCGCCACCCTCCAGCGCTACGCCGACCAGCAGGCCGCCGACAGCGGCCGGATCTACGGCATCTGGCGGGACGGCACGCTGGTCGGCGGCGTGATGTTCGTGAGCTTCAACGCCCAGAGCGGCGTCTGCGAGATCGGCGCCTGGACCGAGCCGGCCGGCGAGGGCGGCGGGCTGATCACCGCCGCCGTCCGGGTGCTGATCGACTACGCCTTCACCACCCGCGGCCTGCACCGCGCCGAGTGGTGGTGCTCCGCCGGCAACGCCCGCAGCCGGGCCGTCGCCGAGCGGGTCGGCATGAGCCTGGACGGCACCCTGCGCGAGTGGTACCCGCACAACGGGGTCCGCCACGACAAGCAGATCTGGTCGATCCTGGCTCCGGAGTGGACGCCCGGGGCCTGACCGGACGCGGAGGGGCCCGGTGGACACCCCCGTGTCCCACCGGACCCCGCACCCCGGGCCGTCGTCCCCGACCCCCAAGACCCCTCAGACCCCTCAGGCCGCCAGCACCGGCGGCTCCGCCGCCGCCACCGCCCTGGGCACCCGCAGCGCGAGCATCAGGACCAGCACCAGCAGACCGCCGGCCGACAGGAACACCACGTCGACGGCGTCCGTGAAGCTGCGCAGCGCGTGCTCGCGGGCCGCGCCGCCGAGCGTCCGGACGGCGCCGAGCGGCAGGCCGGGCTCGCCGTCCGCGAAGACCCGGGCCAGCACGGTGCCGAAGAGCGCCGCGCCGAGCGCGCTGCCGAGGGTCTGGAAGAAGCGGATCCCGGTGGTCGCGACGCCGAGGTGGTGCCGGGGGACGGACTCCTGCACCACCGTGACCAGCTGGCCGATCAGCTGGCCCATCCCGACGCCCAGCAGGACGAGTTCGCCGCAGACCGCCCACAGCCCGGTGGTCGGGCCGTTGAGGCCGAGCAGGAGCAGGGCGATCGCCGCGCAGCCCGCGCCGGCCACCAGGAAGGTGCGCTCCGCGTAGCCGCGGGCGGTGAGCCGGCCGGCCAGCAGGCCGACCGCCGTCATCCCGCCCGCCATCGGGATCAGGTAGAGGCTGGCCGAGGTGGGGTCGACGCCGCGGGCGATCTGCAGGTAGAGCATCACGTAGACGATCGAGCCGGTCATGCCCATCCCGACCAGGCCCTGGATCGCGAAGCCGAGGCGCACCACGCCGATCCGGAACAGCGACAGCGGCAGCACCGGCTCGGCGGCGGTGGCCTGGCGCCACACGAAGAGGCCGAACGCGGCCAGGGTGGCGGCGACGAGCCCGAGGATCACCGGGGAGGTCCAGGCGTAGTCCTTGCCGCCCCACTCGGTGACCAGCAGCAGCCCGGTCGCGAAGGCGGCGGCGAGGGCCGCGCCGAGGAAGTCCAGGCTGCGGCGGCCTGCCGCCGGCGGCAGCTTGATCACCAGGGCGGTGCCGACCAGGACGAGCAGGCCGAGCGGCAGGTTGATGTAGAAGATCCAGCGCCAGCCGAGGTGGTCGGTGAACAGCGCCCCGATCAGCGGGCCGACCGCCATGCCGATGCCCGCGACGATCCCGCCCATCGCGCCGCCCTTGCCGCTGCCGCGCTCGGCCGGGTCCTTGAGGTGGGCGACGACCACCATGGTGACGCTCATCAGCCCGCCGCCGCCGATGCCCTGGAGGGCCCGGAAGGCGATCAGCTGGCCCATCGACTGCGCGAGCCCGCAGAGCGCCGAGCCGACCAGGAAGGTGCCGACCGCGCCGAGCAGCACGCGTTTGGCGCCGTACAGGTCGCAGAGCTTGCCGTAGAGCGGCAGCAGCGCGGTCGCGGCGAGGGCGAACGAGCTGATCAGCCAGGGCAGCCGGTCGACGCCGTGGACGGGGTCGAGCTCCCGGACGATCGGCACGGTGGCCGCGGACACGATGTTCATGTCGAGCACGGCCAGCACGATCGTGACCAGGCAGAGCAGCATGCCCAGGTTGCGCTGGGCCGGTGTCATCAAGGCAGGGGCAGCGGGCGCCATCGGTAAGTCCCCCCAGGGTCGGTGGAGTTCGGGCCGGGCCGGTGCGGCCGGCGGCACGTCCTCACCATGGCAGTTTTTTTATACCTGGTCAATTCTTAAGCTCAGCTCAATCTTCATCCTGGTCGATCTTTGATCCTGGTACAGTCGAGCCATGGCGACGCACACCGGCTTCAGCCCCGACGACGACCGCGACCTCGACGCCCTCCCGCTGCGCGAGCGCAAGAAGATCCAGACCGGCATCCGGATCTGGCGCACCGCCATCGGACTGTTCGCCGAGCGGGACTTCGACCAGGTCTCGGTGGCCGAGATCGCGGCCGCCGCCGAGGTGTCCAAGATGACCGTCTTCAACTACTTCCCCACCAAGGAAGACCTGGTCATGGCCCCCATGGAACAGCACCTCGACGAGCCGGCCCGGGTGGTCCGCGAACGCGCCCCCGGCACCTCGGCGGTGGCGGCGCTGCGCGAGCAGTACCTCGCCGCGCTGGAGCAGCACGACCCGGCCACCGGGCTGAGCGACGAACCGCTCGTGCTCGACGTGGTCCGGCTGATCCACCGCACCCCGGCCCTGGCGATGCGCGCCACCGCCGGCTTCGGCCGGCACGCGCAGGGCCTGCTGACCACCGAACTCCTCGCCCAGGACCCGGCCCACGACGAGCTCACCGCACAGATCGCCGCCGCCCAACTGCTCGCCGCCCGACTGGCCCTGACCACCGAGAACCAGCGCCGGATACTGACCGGCGAACGCGCCGCGGCCGCCCTGCCCGCCGCCCTCGACCGGGCCGCGCGCGCCTTCGCCCTGGTCGAGGGCGGCCTCGGCGACTACTGCGCCGTCATCTCCTGAGAGAGTGGGCGCACCACGACCGCCCGGAGGTGCGCATGGACCAGCCGCTGCTCACGCGGGACCGCTCCGCCCTGCCCGCCCACGCCGAGGGCCTGCACGCGTACGTCGGCGAGGACGGCGTCGCCGTCCTGGAGTTCGCCCGACCGCACCGGCGCAACGCGGTGACCCTGGAGATCTGGCAGGCGCTGCCGAAGGTGCTGCTGCGCCTCGCCGAGCAGCCGGGGGTGCGCGCCCTGCTGGTCACCGGCGCCGGCGGCACCTTCAGCGCGGGCGCGGACATCGCCGAACTCGCCGAGGTGTACGGCGATCCGGAGCGTGCGGACGCCTACCACGCGGTCAACGTCGCCGCCGAGGAGGCACTGGCGGCCTTCCCGCACCCGACCGTCGCCGTGGTGCAGGGCGCCTGCGTGGGCGGCGGCTGCCAGCTGGCCGTCGCGTGCGACCTGCGGTTCGTCGCCGAGGACGCCCGGCTGGGGATCACCCCGGCCAAGCTCGGCGTGGTCTACCCGGCGGTGCCGACCGTACGGCTGGCCCGGCTGGTCGGCCCGGCCCGCGCCAAGTACCTGCTGTTCTCCGGCGAGTTGGTGACGGGCCGCGACGCGCTGCCGCTGGGCCTGGCGGAGCGCGTCCTGCCGGGCGTCGAACTGGACGCCGCCGCGCTGGAGTTCGCCCGACTGCTGACCCGGCGCTCGGCCCAGACCATCGGCGCGGCGAAGGCCGCGCTGGCCGTCCCGGCGGAGCGGGCGGCGCAGGCGCTGGCGCCCTGGGAGCGCCGCTCCCGGGAGACCTCGGACGTGCCCGAGGGGCTGGCCGCGTTCCTGGAGGGCCGCCCGGCGCGGTTCTGACCGGGGCCGGGCACCAGGTCCGACCGGGGCCGGGCACCGGCTCCGACCGGGGCCGGGCCTCAGGTCCGGGCACCGGCCGCGCGGACGGACTCGCGTACGATCATCCGATCGGCGCCGGACCGTCCCGACGCCCGCGCCCCGACGCCCCCGTCGCGCCGACCCTTCACGCCGAGCCCTCACGCCGACCCCTTTGCGCACCCGGAGCACACACCCCGATGACGACCGAGGCCACGACCGCCCCCACCAGCCGGACGATCTGGGCCCGCCGGGTCACCGACGGCGTCGAGCCGAAGAACGTCATCATCGCGATGCTCCCCCTGATGGGCGTCATCCGCTACGGCTGGACGGGCCTCGGCTGGGCGGCCTTCGCGGCCCTGTTCGCGGCCGTCATCCCGACCATGTTCATCCAGCGCGGCATCCGCAAGGGCACCCTGGAGGACCGCCACGTCGGCCACCGGCAGCGCCGGCTGACCGTCATCCCGTTCATCATGGGCTCGGTCGCGACCAGCTTCGCCGTGATGCTCTGGCTGGACGCCCCGGCCGACCTGACCGCGATGGTGCTGGCGATGTTCGCCTCGCTGGTCCCGATCCTGGTGATCACCGTCTGGTGGAAGGTCTCCGTGCACACCGCCGTGGCCGCCGGCGCGGTGGTCTGCCTCGGGATCGCGCTCGGCCCGCTGTGGCTGCTGCTCGCCCCGCTGGTCGCGGCGATCGGCTGGTCCCGGGTGGTGCTGCGGGACCACACCACCGCGCAGACCATCGTCGGCGCGGCGGTGGGCGCGCTCACCGCCGGACTCGCCTTCTGGGCGGCCCGGTAGCCCGGCGGGCCGACGGCCCAACAGCCCGGTAGCCGGGCTCAGCGGATCGGCATCCCCGAGATCGCCCGCGCGATCACCAGCCGCTGGATCTCGCTGGTCCCCTCGAAAATCGAGTAGATCGCGCTGTCCCGGTGCATCCGCTCCACCGGGTACTCCCGGGTGAAGCCGTTGCCGCCGAGGATCTGCATCGCCTGCGCGGTGACCCACTTGGCCGTCTCGCCCGCGTACAGCTTGGACATCGAGCCCTCGGCCGCGGTGAACGGCTGGTTGTTGGCCGCCATCCAGGAGGCCCGCCACACCAGCAGGCGGGAGGCGTCGATCCGGGTCTTCATGTCGGCGAGCTGGAAGGCCACGCCCTGGTTGTCGATGATCGGACGGCCGAACTGCTCGCGGGTCCTCGCGTAGTCCAGCGCCACCTCGTACGCGGCCCGGGCGATGCCGATCGCCTGCGCGCCGACGGCCGGCCGGGAGGCCTCGAAGGTGGCCATCGCCGCGTTGCCCCTGCCCCCCGGGCGCTTGTCCCCTTCACGGGCCCGGGCCAGCCGCTCGTCCAGCTTCTCCTTGCCGCCGAGCAGGCAGCTGCCGGGTACCCGGACGCCGTCCAGCACCACCTCGGCGGTGTGCGAGGCGCGGATGCCGTGCTTCTTGAACTTCTGGCCCTGGCTCAGCCCGGGGGTGCCCGGCGGGACGATGAAGGAGGCCTGGCCTTTCGCCCCGAGCTCCGGGTCGACGGTGGCGACGACGACGTGGACGGCGGCGATCCCGCCGTTGGTGGCCCAGGTCTTGGTGCCGTTGAGCACCCACTCGTCCTTGGCCCCGTCGTACACCGCCCGGGTGCGCAGCGCGGAGACGTCGGAGCCGGCGTCGGGCTCGGAGGAGCAGAACGCGGCCACCTTGAGGTCGTCCGGGGTGCCGAACATCTGCGGGGTCCAGGTGCCGATCTGCTCGTCGGTGCCGTTGGCGAGCACCGCGACGGCGGCCAGCGTGGTGCCGACGATGGACAGCCCGATGCCCGCGTCGCCCCAGAACAGCTCCTCCATGGCGATCGGAATGCCGACGCCGGAGGGGTCGAAGTACTGCTGGGCGTAGAAGTCCAGCGAGTAGATGCCCAGCTTGGCGGCCTCCTGGATGATCGGCCAGGGGGTCTCCTCACGCTCGTCCCACTCGGCCGCGGCGGGGCGGACGACGTCGGCGGCGAAGCCGTGCAGCCAGTCGCGTACGGCGAGCTGGTCCGCACCCGGGTCCAGCGAGAACGTGCTGCTCATGGTGCTTGCCTCCGAAGAAGGGGTACGGCCGACCAGGGGGGTTACCTCGGGTAACATCGTCGGAGTCTGCTACTGATTGGTAACCGGTGTCAACGCCCAGTCAGACCCCGAATCCAAGGAGCAGCACATGTCCCGAGAGCCCCGCCGCGAGCAGCTGCTCAACGCCGCCGACCGGGTCATCCAGCGGAACGGCCCGACCGCCAGCATGAACGCCATCGCCGCCGAGGCCGGCATCACCAAACCGATCCTCTACCGCCACTTCGGCGACCGGAACGGCCTGATCACAGCCCTCACCGAGCGCCACACCAGCGGCCTGCTGGCCGCCGTCCGGGCCGCCCTCGCCGAACCACTGGAGCGCCGCGACCGGGTCGAACACGTCCTGGACACCTACCTGGCCGGGATCGAGGCCCGCCCGCAGGTCTACCGGCTGCTCACCCACCCCGAACCGGGCGACCCGAGCGGCCCCGGCACCGCACTCGCCCCCGCACTGCGGCAGATCGCCGCGGAGATCACCCGGGCCGTGCAGAGCCAGGTCGACCTCGGCGCCGACCGTGAGCTGCTCGCCGAGGCCTGGGGCCGGGGCATCACCGGCATGGTGCTGGCAGCCGGCGACTGGTGGCTGGAGACCAGACCCTGCTCACGCACCCGCATGGTGCAGGCGCTCGCCGACCTGCTCTGGGGCCGCCTGGCCGCCGCCGCGGACCTGCCCACCCCCGCCACCCCGGCCCCGACCCCGACCCCGGCCCCGACCTCGGCCCCGGACGCCGACTGAACTCCCCTTCCGCGCAAGGCCCTTGTGCGACACCCGGCACCGCAGGCATCATCGGGCCCCCACCCCCGCGCCGTACGAGGTCCCGATGCGCCTGCGCCGCACCGCCGCCGCCCTGCTGCTCGCCGCCACCACGGCCCTCACCGCGGCCCCCGCCACCCCCGCCGCCGCGCACGACGGCGCCCACGGCGGCCCGCCCGCGCGGTTCCCCGCTTCAACGGCCACCGGCCCCGACGGCCGCACCGCCTTCACCGACGCCCAGGGCCGCCGCCTCCAACTGCGCGGCTTCAACCTCGACAAGTACGCCGAGACCACCGAGGCCGACCTCAAGTCCCTGGCCGCGCAGGGCTTCACCCTGATCCGGGTGGCGGTCTCCTGGAACAGGCTGGAGCCCGTCCGCGGCCGCCTCGACCCGACCGAACTGCACCGGCTGCGCCAACTCCTCGGCTGGGCCGACCGGTACGGCCTGCTCGCCCTGATCGACCTGCACCAGGACATCTACGGGCCGGCGTTCGGCGGCGGCGACCGCGGCATCCCGCCCTGGGCCACCCGGGACGACGGCCTGCCGTTCACCCCCGACCCGAACGACTGGTTCGCCGGGTACTTCCAGCCCGCCGTCCAGGCCGCCTTCCGCCACCTCTACGACGACCCCGACCTGCGCGCCTGGCAGGCCGACTTCTACACCCGGCTCGCCCTCGAACTGCGCGGCCACCGCTCGCTGCTGGGCTACGACCTGTTCAACGAGCCGTTCGGCCCGGTGGACGGCGACCCGACCGACCCGGCCGTCCTCGCCGCCGCCTCCGCCGCCCTCGAACAGGGCCGGCTCGCCGACATGTACCGCCGCCTGATCGCCGCCGTACGCCGGGTCGACTCCCGCGCCTGGCTGTTCGTCGAACCCACCGTCCTGGTCGGCCAGGGCGTGCCCACCCGGCTGCCCGGCTTCGACGACCCTCGCCCCGGCCCGCCCCGGCTCGGCTACGCACCGCACTTCTACGACACCGCGGTCGAGAACGGCGCCGACTGGGACCCGGCCGACGGCTTCGTCGAGCGCTACACCGCCGCGATCACCGCCTACCCCGCCGCCCACCGCCTGCCCGTCCTGGTCGGCGAATGGGGCCCGCCCGACTCCCGCAGGCCGGGCAACACCCTGCTGGTCCGCCGGCAGGTCGCCGCGATGGACGGCTTCGCCGAGGGCTGGACCATGTGGTACTGGTGCCGCGGCACCGGCGGCTACTGCGCGCTCGACCCGGCCGGGCGCCCCGCCCCCGGCGACGAACCCGCCTTCGGCCCGTACCCGGCGGCCGTCGCCGGAACGGACGTGCGCACCGGCGCCACCACCGTCCACTGGAGCGCCGACGGCACCCGGCACGGCAGCGAACTCGTCCTGCCCCCGGCGGCGTTCCCGCACGGCGCCGACGTCACCGTCACCCCCGCCGCCGCCCGCGTCGACGTCGAACAGCCGGCCGGCGGGCGGGCCGGAACCGTCCGGATCCGCCTCCCGCACGCCCGCCCGGGCACCCCGGTGACGGTCACGGTCACACCGCGCTGACCGCCACCGGGGCCGCCCGGCGGCTAGAGCAGGCCCCGCCGCGCCAGCAGCGGCCCGGTCTCCGGCGCCCGGCCGACCACCGCGCGGAAGGACTCCAGCGGGTCCCGGCCGTAGCCGCGCGCCAGCAGCTCGCGCCGGAACAGCTCGCCGCTCTCCCGCACCGCACGCCCGTTGCCCTCGAACCACTGCACGGTGTCGGCGTCCAGCACCTCCGACCAGATGTACGCGTAGTACCCGGCGCTGTAGCCGCTGGCGAAGACGTGCTGGAAGTACGCCGTCCGGTAGCGCGGCGGGATCGCCGGCACCGCGATCCCGGCCTCCGCCAGCGCCCGTGCCTCGAACTCCTCGGCGTCCGCGATCTCCCGGCCCTGCGGCACGGTGTGCCAGGCCCAGTCCAGCAGCGTCGCCGCGAGGTACTCCACCGTCCGGAAGCCCTCCCCGAAGCCCTCGGCCGCCACCATCCGCTCGACCAGCTCGGCCGGCAGCGGCTCCCCGGTCACGTGGTGGCGCGCGTAGTTGGCCAGCACCTCCGGCCGGACCATCCACATCTCGTTGACCTGCGAGGGGAACTCGACGAAGTCCCGGGGCACCGAGGTGCCCGCGAACAGCGGGTACCGCACGTCCGAGAACAGCCCGTGCAGCGCGTGCCCGAACTCGTGGAAGAGCGTGCGCACCTCGTCCCAGGCCAGCAGCACCGGCTCGCCCGGCGCCGGGCGGGCGATGTTCAGGTTGTTGATCACCACCGGCCGGCGGCCGGTCAGCCCCGCCTGACTCACCAGCTCGTCCATCCAGGCACCGCCGCGCTTGGACGCCCGGGCGTGGAAGTCGCCGATGAACAGGCCCAGCGAACCGCCGTCCTCCTCGAACACCTCGAAGACCCGCGCGTCCGGGTGGTGGGCCGTCAGGTCCGGCCGCTCGGTGAAGGTCAGCCCGTACGCCAGCCCCGCGGCGAAGAACACGCCGTCCCGGAGCACCCGCTCCAGCTCGAAGTACGGGCGCAGCACCGCCGCGTCCACCTGGTAGGAGCTCTGCCGGACCTTCTCCGAGTAGTACGCCCAGTCGTGCGCGGCGATCTCCTCGATCCCGTCCGCCGCCGCCAGCTTGGCCAGCTCGGCGGCCTCCCGGCCGGCGTTGGCCACCGCCGGACCCACCAGCCGGGCCAGCAGTCCGGACACCGCCTCCACCGTGCCCGCGGTCTCGTCCTCCACCACGTACGCGGCGTGGCTCGGGTGCCCCAGCAGCGCGGCCCGCTCGGCGCGCAGCCCGGCCATCCGGATCGCCAGCGGGCCGTTGACCGCCAGGCCCCGGTCGAGCGAGGCCGCCAGCAGCCGCTCGCGCACCGACCGGTCGGTCAGCCGGGCTAGTTCGGGCTGGCCGGAGGTGCTCTTCAGGGACAGCACGAACCGGCCCTCCTGCCCGAGCACCCGGGCGTTCTCCGCAGCGGCGGCGACCTCGTCCGCGGACAGCCCGTCCAGCTCCTCGGCCGCGTCCACGACCAGCGCGGCGGCCTTGCTGGCGGCGTTCACGTTCTGCTGGAACGTCGTGCCGAGCCCCGCGAGTTCGGCGTTCAGCTCGCGCAGCCGGGCCTGCTCCGCCTCGCCCAGCCGGGCGCCGGAGCGGACGAAACGGGTGTGCCGGGTCTCCAGCAGCCGCAGCGACTCCGGGTCCAGACCCAGGTCGGCGCGGCGCCCGTACAGCTCCTCGATCCGGGCGAACAGGGCGCGGTCCAGGTGGATCGCGTCGTGGTGCGCGGCCAGCAGCGGGCTCACCGCGGTCTCCACCTCGTCGACCGGCTCGCTGGTGTCCGAGGACGACTGGTTGCGGAACACCGCGTCCACCCGGCGCAGCAGCTCCCCGGAACGCTCCAGGGCGACCAGGGTGTTGTCCGGCGTCGGCGGCCGCGGATCCGCGGTGATCGCCGCGATCTCGGCCAGCTGCTCCGCCATCCCGCGCTCGTACGCGGGCAGGAAGTGCTCCGGCCGGATCTCGGCGAAGGGCGGCAGTTCGTAGACCAGGGGGCTGGGCTTGAAGAACGGGTTCTCGGTCATTTCGCCGACCCTACGCCGTGTCACCCACCCTGCCTATGCGCCCCCGCCCCCCGTTGTCGTACCCACCCGTTAACGTCGAGCCCGGACACCCGAACGACCGCACACCCGTGCCCGTACCCGCACGCCAGAACAGCGCGCCGGAGAGGAGACGCCCCCGTGGCACCCAGGACGGCCCTCGCCCCCGACCCGCACGGCCCCGGCGGCCGGCTCCAGCCGCTCGACGACGCCGGCACCCCGCTCGGCCCGCCCGAGAAGGTCCCCGACCTCGCCGCCGCCGTCGCCGCCCGGGAGGCCGCCGAGCACTCCCGTTGGGTGTGGGCCGCCACCGACAGCGCCTACGCGCCGCTGCTGCCCCGGCTGCCCGACCGGCTCGCCCGCTGCCACGACCTGCGCCTGGTCGAGGCCCTGCTGCTGGCGCACGAGGGCCGGTTCGGCGCGCCGCGCTCGCTCGGCGCCGCCTGGTCCCGGCTGCGCGGCCTGCCCGTCCCGGACGACCTGCCCGAGCCCGGCTCCGCCGAGGCCGACGACGGGCAGGACACCCTGTTCGCGCCCGACCGGCTGCAACTGCCGCCCGGCGCCGACCCGCTGACCGCCGTCGTCGCCGTCCACGCCGAGCAGCAGCGCCGGCTCGCCGCGATCGCCGACCCGGCCGCCCGGCACCGGTTCCGGCTGCTGGTCGCCGCCGAGTCCGCCGGCGCACTCGTCGCCGCCGAGATCGCGTACGACGGGCTGCCCTGGCGCGCCGACGTCCACGACCAACTGCTCACCGAACTCCTCGGCCCCCGCCCGACCGTCCCCGGCGCCCAGCCGAGACTGCTCGCCGACCTCTCCGTCGAACTCCAACAGGCCCTCGGCGGGCGCCCGTTCAACCCCGACTCGCACACCCAGGTGCTGCGCGCCTTCGCCGAGAACGGCATCCAGCTCGGCTCCACCCGCTCCTGGGAGCTCAAGGGCGTCGCCCACCCGGCCGCCGCGCTGCTGATCCGCTACAAGGAGCTGTCCCGGATCCACGCCGCGCACGGCTGGGCCTGGCAGGACGCCTGGGCCCGCGGCGGCCGGTTCCGGCCCGAGTACGTGGTCGGCGGCGTGGTCTCCGGGCGCTGGGCCAGCCGCGGCGGCGGCGCGCTGCAGATCCCGCGCATCCTGCGCCGCGCCGTCGTCGCCGACCCGGGCTGGCTGCTGGTCGTCGCCGACGCCGCCCAGCTGGAGCCCCGGGTGCTCGCCGCCCTCTCCCAGGACGCCGGGCTGGCCCGCACCGCCGCCGGTGGCGACCTGTACGAGGCGCTGGCCGCCAACGCCTTCCAGGGCGACCGCGACAAGGCCAAGCTCGGCCTGCTCGGCGCCATGTACGGGCAGACCAGCGGCGACATCGGCCCGCTGCTGAACACCCTGCGCCACCGCTACCCCGCCGCGATGGGCTACGTCGAGGCCGCCGCCCGCACCGGCGAGGACGGCGGGGTGGTCGCCTCCCGGCTGGGCCGGGTCTGCCCGCCCGCCTCCGCCGAGTTCCTCGACCTCACCGAGGCCCCCGACACGGCCGGCGAGGCCGGCGGCCGGCAGGCCCGCGCCCGCGGCCGCTTCACCCGCAACTTCGTCATCCAGGCCAGCGCCGCCGACTGGGCACTCGCCCTGCTCGCCGCCCTGCGCCGCCGGCTGGGCGAGCTGCCGGCGGCCGGCCCGGCGGAACGCCCGCACCTGGTGTTCTTCCAGCACGACGAGGTGATCGTGCACACCCCGGCCAACCTCGCCGACGAGGTGGCCGCCGCGGTCGCCGAGGCGGCCGACGAGGCCCGCCGTCTGGTGTTCGGCGACACCCCGGTCCGCTTCCCGCTCACCACGGCGGTGGTGGACTGCTACGCCGACGCCAAGTAGCCGCCCCCTCTTCCCGGTCTCCGGCCCCGCGGCTTCACAGCTTCCGGAACGAGCGGGCCTCCTCGGCCGCCGCGACCACCTCCGCCAGCGCCGCCCCGGTCGAGGCGGTGACGGCGGCCGCCACCGCGCCCTCCACGAACGGCGCGTCCACCAGCCGCACGCCCGGGCGCGGCTCGTCCTCCAGCACCGTGACGGCGGTGAGCACCGAGCTGCCGAGGTCCGGCAGCACGACCACGCCCGCCCCGCCGTCCGCCTCGGCGACGGCCCGCGCGATCAGGTCGTAGCTGGTGCCGAGCCCGCCGTCCTCCGTACCCGCCGCGCACACCACCCGCACGCCGCCCGGGGCGAGTTCGGCGAGCAGCTCGCGCAGCCCGGCGGCCAGTCGGGCGCTGTGCGAGACCAGGACGATACCCACGTGTTCGCTCATGCGCCCGACCCTACGACCGACCCCGCGGCCGACGCCGCTACTCCGGGAGAGTGACGCGAATCCCGCGTGTCGCACCCCGTGCCCACCACCCCCGTCTGGCGTAGCGTCGGGGCAGCAGCGTCCACGGCCGACGACCCGCACAAGGGAGCGAAGAGCGTTGAAGAAGCTGATCAACACCCCGGAGAGCGTCCTGGAGGACGCGTTGGCCGGAGTCGCCGCCGCCCACCCCGAGCTGACGGTGGACATCCCCAACCGGGTGATCACCCGGGCCGCCCGCCCGGCCGGGCCCAAGGTCGCGGTGATCTCCGGCGGCGGCTCCGGCCACGAGCCGCTGCACGGCGGCTTCGTCGGCCCCGGCATGCTGGACGCCGCCTGCCCCGGCGAGGTCTTCACCTCCCCGGTACCGGACCAGATGCTGGCCGCCGCCAAGGCCGTGGAGAGCGGCGCCGGCGTCGTCTTCATCGTGAAGAACTACACCGGCGACGTGATGAACTTCGAGCTCGCCGCCGAACTCGCCGCCGAGGAGGGCCTGACGGTCCGCACCGTCCTGGTCGATGACGACGTCGCGGTCGAGGACTCCACCTGGACGGCCGGCCGCCGCGGCACCGGGGCGACCGTCCTGGTCGAGAAGGCCACCGGGGCACTGGCCGAACGCGGCGCCCCGCTCGACGAGGTGGCCGCCCTGGGCGAGCGGGTCAACGCCGCCTCCCGCTCCTTCGCCATCGCGCTCACCGCTGCCACCACCCCGGCCGCCGGCAAGCCCGGCTTCGACCTGCCCGAGGACGAGATCGAGGTCGGCGTCGGCATCCACGGCGAGCCCGGCCGTCGCCGCGAGAAGCTGCGCCCGGCCCGCGCGCTGGCCGCCGAGGTGGTCGACACCATCCTCGCCGACCACCACCTGGCCCCGGGCGACGAGGTGATCGCCCTGCTCAACGGCCTCGGCGCGACCCCCCTGCTGGAGCTGTACATCGCCTACGGCGAGGTCGCCGCCCGGCTCGCCGAGCGCGGCATCACGGTGGCCCGCAGCCTGGTCGGCAACTACGTCACCAGTCTGGACATGGCGGGCTTCTCGCTCACCCTCACCAAGGCCGACCCGCAGCTGCTGGAGCTGTGGGACGCGCCCGTCGACACCCCCGCCCTCAAGCGGGCCTGAGCCGGGAGACGTCATGGACTTCGACACCCCCCTCGCCGAGGCCTGGGTCCGCGCGATCGCCGCGGCCGTCGAGAAGGAGCAGGGCCGGCTCACCGAGCTGGACTCGGCGATCGGCGACGGCGACCACGGCAGCAACCTCCGGCGCGGCTTCTCCGCCGCCCTGGCCGCCCTCGACGGCCTCCGGCCGGCCGGCCCGGGCGCGGTGCTCACCAAGGTGGGCAGCACGCTGATCTCCAAGGTCGGCGGCGCCTCCGGCCCGCTCTACGGCAAGGCCTTCCGCGCGATCGGCGCCGCCCTGCCCGATCCCGCCCTGGCCGACCCCACCGACCCGGCCGGCCCGGCCGCCGTCGCCGAGGCACTGGCGGCCGGGCTGGACGCCGTCCGCACCCTCGGCAAGGCCGTGCCCGGGGACAAGACCATCGTCGACGCCTACACCCCGGCCGTCGCCGCCTTCCGCGCCGCGGCCGGCGCCGGGGCCACCCTCCCCGAGGCGGCGGCCGCCGCCGCCGAGGCCGCCGACCAGGGCGCCCGCGACACCGTCCCCCTCCAGGCCCGCAAGGGCCGCGCCTCCTACCTCGGCGAGCGCAGCATCGGCCACCAGGACCCTGGCGCCACCTCCACCGCCCTCCTCTTCCGCGCCCTCGCCGACGTCACCGCGTCCTGAGGCGCCCTCATCCTCGCGCGGACGCCCGCGCGAGGAGGACCAGGAGGTGGGGAGGAGGCCGGCCCTCAGCCGTCCGTCCTGGCGATCAGCAACAGCAGGGCGTCGTCCCGCAGTTCCCCGCCCGTGTGCGCGAGCAGGTCCGCGTACACCCGCCCCACCGCCGCCTCCAGATCCCCCTCCGACCGCGTGGCGCCCCGTACCAGCGGCCCGACCCGCTCCGCCAGCGGGTAGAACTCCCCGCTCTTGCGGTGCCGCGCCTCGACCACCCCGTCCGTGCAGAGCACCAGCACGTCCTCCGCCCCGAACGGCTGGTCCCAGCTGGCCGGTTCGCCCGTCGCCAGCCGTCCGAGGCCGAGCGGCACCCAGGGGTCGGGGGCGTCCAGCACGTGCGCCCGCCCGTCGCCGTCGACCCGGATCGGCGGGACGTGCCCGTACTGCAGCAGTTCCATCACCCCGGGCGTGCGGAACTCCGCGAACAGCGCGGTGGTGAACTCCCCGTCCGGGACGTGCCGCTCGACGCTGGCCTCGATCCGCGCCGCGACGCCCCGCAGCCCGGCCTCGTCGTACGCGGCCTCCCGGAACGCGCCGAGCACCACGGCCGCGGTCTGCACGGCGGAGAGCCCCTTGCCCCGGACGTCCCCGACCGCGACCCGGGTGCCGTGCGGCGTCTCCAGCACCGAGTACAGGTCTCCGCCGATCCGTGAGGCGTCGGCCGCCGACACGTACCGGACGGCCAGCCGCAGCGGCCCGACGACCGGCCCGGGCAGCCGCAGCAGGGCCCGCTGGGCGGCCTCGGCGACGGAGCTGACGGCCGCGAAGGCCGCCGCGCGCCGCATCCGGATCTTGGCGACCCAGGCGGAGAAGAGCGTCAACACGGCGTAGCTGACCATCGCACCGTAGAGGAAGCGCGCGTCGTTGATGTTGTCGACCTCGTCGTAGTGGCTGAGCCCGAAGACCGCGAGCAGGCCGAGCGCGCAGACGGCGAGCAGTTCGCCCGGTCTGAGGGTGAGCGCGGCGGCGGCCGGGACGACGGTCATCAGCGGTGCCAGGTAGCGGTCCTTGCCGGAGAGGAGGTCAGCGAGTGCGACCAGGAGCACGGCGAGCAGCGCCGGGCTGGCCCGCCGCCAGAACGGCACGTCCTGGAGGTCGGCGGCCAGCAGGGCGCCGCGCCGCCGGTCCGGCGGCAGCCCGGCGGCGCTGGGGGCCGAGGGGGACTGGGCACGGCGGGTCGGGAACACATACCGAACATAAGGGACGTTCGCGGCACCCACCCGCCCGCCTACCGCGTTTCCGTCTGCCGCGATCGCCGCCCCGCCGCACGGGCGTCCCGATCGCCCCTAAATGCCCCATTTGTCATACAGTTCGACCAAAGCGGCTACCCCGAGGAGGCCCTGACCGGTGTCCGGCTACCGCAACACCCCCCGCATCTCCGACGCCCCGGCCCGCACGACGGCCACGTCCGACCACTGGCTGAGGGTCTTCGCCGTCGGCCTGCTGCTCTGGGGCGCCACCGTCGTCGTCACGTTCCTCACCGGGAACAGCAACCTCGTCCCGACGATCGTGCTGCTCGGCAGCTTCCTGGTCCCGGCCACCGTGGTGATCTGGGCCTACGAGCGCTACGCCGGCGACCTCGGCCCGGACCGGATCTTCGCCTGCTTCGGCGTCGGCGGCATCATCGGCGTCCTGGGCGCCTCGGTGCTGGAGAGCTACCTGGTCTCCCCCTCGGCCTCGATGTACGTCGCCGTCGGACTGATCGAGGAGGCGGCCAAGCTGGCCGCCCTGGTCATGGTGAGCCGCCGACTGCGGGTCAGCGGGCTGCGGCACGGGCTGGTGCTCGGCGCCACCGTCGGCGCGGGGTTCGCCGCGTTCGAGAGTGCCGGGTACGCGTTCAACGCCGTGCTGAGCATCCAGGGGCTTTCGCTCGAGGACCTGGTCGAGACGGAGATCCTGCGCGGAGTGCTCGCGCCGGTCGGCCACATCCTGTGGACGGCGATCGTCGGCGGGGTGCTGTTCAGCGAGCGCCGCGGCGGGCGGTTCCGCTTCACCACCCCGGTCGCCGTCACCTACCTGGGCGTATCGCTGCTGCACGCGCTCTGGGACAGCACGAGCGGCATCGCCGTCTGGCTGGTCGCCAAGACCACCGCGAGCGCCTGGCAGCGCGCCCTGTTCGAGCTCGGCCACATGCCCGACCCCACCAGCGAGCAGGTGCACCTGTACACCCTCTACGACACGGCCGGGCTGCTCGTGGTCTCCTTGGGCGGGCTGCTCTGGCTGCGGCTGCTGATCCGGCGCGAGCGCGCGCCGATCCCGGCCCAGCTCCCGGCCTCCCCGGCCTGAGGCGGTCCGGCGCATACGCTCGACCGGCGCACGCGTCCGTGACGCGCGCCACTTCACCCACCCCTCCCGGAAATACCCCTGAGGGGTATGGTGTTGTCAGAGTAGAACCCGGGCCGACGCCCGGGGCGCCACACCTCCCGGAGGCCCGGATGTCCAGCACCACCACCTACACCGTGACCGGCATGAGCTGCGGCCACTGCGAGAAGGCGATCAGCGAGGAGCTCTCCGCCCTCACCGGCGTCACCGAGGTCGCCGCCGACTCCAAGGCCGGCACCGTGACGGTCTCCTCCCTCGCCCCGCTGAACGACGAGCAGGTCCGCAGCGCCGTCGACGAGGCCGGCTACGAACTGGTCGGCCGCAGCGCCTAGGCCTCCCTGGACGCCCGTACGGCGGGGCCCGGGCAGCGGACCCCGCCGTACACCCCCACCGAGGAGCTGCCGAGGAGCCGATCCGCATGAGCGAGCGAAGCGAACTGGTCACCACCGCCCCCGGCGTCCAGGGCACCCCCGGGGTCCGGGACCGGGTCGAGCTGTCGATCGGCGGCATGACCTGCGCCTCCTGCGCGACCCGGATCGAGAAGAAGCTCAACCGGATGGACGGCGTCGAGGCCACCGTCAACCTCGCCACCGAGAAGGCCCGGGTCGACTACGGCCCCGGGGTGACGGTCGAGGACCTGATCGCCACGGTCGAGCGCACCGGCTACACCGCCGAACTCCCGCCGCCCCCGGCCCCCACCCTCCCGACCGGCGCCGACGCCAGTAGCGGTGCCAGTACCGGTACCGACACCGCCGACCCGCTGTACGACCGGCTGCTGATCAGCGCCGTCCTCAGCGTCCCGGTGGTCATGCTGTCGATGATCCCGGCCCTCCAGTTCGCCAACTGGCAGTGGCTCGCCTTCGCACTCACCGGCCCGGTCGTGGTCTACGGCGGCCTGCCGTTCCACCGCGCCGCCTGGACCAACCTCAAGCACGGCGCCGCGACCATGGACACCCTGGTCTCGCTCGGCACCCTGGCCGCCTTCGGCTGGTCGTTCTGGGCACTGTTCTGGGGCCACGCGGGCCTGCCCGGGATGCACCACGACTTCTCACTGGCGATCGGCGACACCGACGCCTCCTCCACCCTCTACCTGGAGACGGCCGCCGCCGTCACCGTGCTGATCCTGCTCGGCCGCCACCTGGAGGCCCGCTCCAAGCGCCGGGCCGGGGCCGCCCTGCACGCCCTGCTCGACCTCGGCGCCAAGGACGTCACCGTGCTGCGCGGCGGGGCCGAGGTCCGGATCCCGGTCGGCGGCCTGGCCGTGGGCGACCGGTTCGTGGTGCGGCCGGGCGAGAAGATCGCCACCGACGGCATGGTGGTCGAGGGCGGATCGGCGGTGGACGCCTCGATGCTCACCGGCGAGTCCGTACCGGTCGAGGTCGGCGTCGGCGACCAGGTCACCGGCGCCACCGTCAACGCGGGCGGCCGGCTGGTGGTCGAGGCCACCCGGGTCGGCGCGGACACCCAGCTGTCCCGGATGGCCCGGCTGGTCGAGGACGCGCAGAACGGCAAGGCCGCCGCCCAGCGCCTCGCCGACCGGATCTCCGCCGTCTTCGTCCCGATCGTCATCCTGCTCGCGCTCGCCACCCTGGTCGGCTGGCTCCTGGCCTCGGACAGCCCCACCGAGGCGTTCACCGCCGCCGTGGCCGTGCTGATCATCGCCTGCCCGTGCGCCCTGGGCCTGGCCACCCCGACCGCGCTCATGGTCGGCACCGGCCGCGGCGCCCAACTGGGCATCCTGATCAAGGGCCCCGAAGTACTGGAGACCACCCGCCGGGTGGACACCGTCGTCCTGGACAAGACCGGCACCGTCACCACCGGCCGGATGACCCTGCTCGCCGTGCACACCGCCGAGGGCGTCGACGAGACCGAGGCTCTGCGCCTGGCCGGCGCCCTGGAGCACGCCTCCGAGCACCCGATCGCCGCCGCCATCGCCACCGCCGCCGCGGAGCGGACCGGCGCGCTGCCGCCGGTCGAGGACTTCCGCAACCTCCCCGGGCGGGGCGTGCAGGGCGTCGTCGAGGGCCGGACGGTCGTCGCCGGGCGCGAGGCCCTGCTCGCCGACCGGGCCCAGCACCTGCCGCCCGTCCTGGCCCGTGCCAAGGCCGCGGCCGAGGCGGCCGGGCGGACCGCGATCGCGGTGGGCTGGGACGGCGAGGCCCGGGCCGTCCTGGAGGTCGCGGACGCGGTCAGGCCGACCAGCGCCGAGGCGATCGCCCGGCTGCGCGGCCTGGGCCTGACCCCCTTGCTGCTGACCGGCGACAACCGGGCGGTCGCCGAGGCCGTCGCCGCCGAGGTCGGCATCGCCCCGGAACACGTCATCGCCGAGGTCATGCCGCAGGACAAGGTCGCCACCGTCAAGCGGCTCCAGGCCGAGGGCAAGGTCGTGGCGATGGTCGGCGACGGCGTCAACGACGCGGCCGCCCTCGCCCAGGCCGACCTGGGCCTGGCCATGGGCACCGGCACGGACGCCGCGATCGAGGCCGGCGACCTCACCCTCGTCCGCGGCGACCTGCTGGCGGCGGCCGACGCCATCCGGCTCTCCCGCAAGACCCTGGCCACCATCAAGAGCAACCTGTTCTGGGCCTTCGGCTACAACGTCGCCGCCCTTCCGCTGGCCGCCGCCGGGATGCTCAACCCGATGATCGCGGGGGCCGCGATGGCCTTCTCCTCGGTCTTCGTGGTCGGCAACAGCCTGCGACTGCGCCGCTTCCGCTGAGCCCGGCCGAACGCTGAACCGCCCGCCCCGCTGAACCGCCCACCCCGCTGGACCGCCCACCCCGCTGGACCCGCCCGAGTCGCCGTGGCCCCGGAACCGCACCAGGTTCCGGGGCGCAGGCGCGTTCCGTTCAGCCCCGCGAAGCCCCGCTTCAGCCCTGCTCGGGCAGCGCCACCGCCTGCCACCGGTACGCCGCGTCCTCCTGCCAGCACTGCAACTCGCCCTCCACCACCGCGGCCAGGCACAGCCGCCAGTCCTCGCCCATCGCGAGCGCGACCCGGGTGGCCGGGCGCAGCGTCGGCCGCCACCAGCGCGGCCGCCGGGAGGCGCCGCCGGCCGGCAGCCGCAGCCGGACGCCGCCCGCGCCGGCCAGCGCCACCGTCGGGCCGCCCCGGTGGCCGGCCATCGCGACGCCGAGGGAGGGCTCGCCGTCGCCGATCTCGGGGGCCGGGCCGGCCGTGTCGAGGGTGTGCAGCTGGACGGAGCCGTCCGGGCGCAGCGTGGCGGCCTGCGGTCCGGCGGAGGTGCGGGCCAGTGCCCCGGCGCGCAGGGCGCCGGGCGGCCCCAGCGGGGCGGGGCGCTCGGCCGAGCCCGGTCGCCAGCTCAGCACCCGCTCCCGGTGCTCGACCAGGACCAGCCAGGACCCGGCCCGTTCCTCCAGGGCGGCGAGCACCCGGTCGGCCGGGCAGCCGGGCAGCTCCTGGCCGGTGAGGGTGAGGCCGGGCGCCCAGCGGTAGGAGCGCAGGGCGCCGCCGGCCGCCGTCCAGACCGTCATCTCCCCGGCGGAGTTGACCGCCCCGGCGAGCCCGCTGACGCCGCGCGCGGCCTCCCACCAGCCGGCCGAGGTGCCGACCCAGAGCGTCCCGCCGCGGTCCTCGGCGCAGACCACCAGTTCGCCCTGGTGTCCGGCCCAGCCGGCCAGCAACTCCCTGACCGGGCCGGGCCCCTGGCCGGCCGGCAGACGCTGCCCGTGGTGTCCGGGGCCGGCCAGTGCGGTGCCGTCGGCGCCGCCGGTGACCAGCAGCGGCCGGCCGGCCCGGTCGGGCAGGACGGCCAGGCCCGCGGTGCGCGCCACCGGCCGGCGGGAGCGCAGGAGTTCGCGGCCGCGGCCCACCCAGGGGCCGAGCGGGGAGGGGCGGCGGTCCGGTTCGCGGGCGAGCGGTTCGCAGGCCCAGCGCGCCAGGTCCTCGCCGTAGCCGGCGGCGAGGAGTTCGGCGCGGGCCTGTTCGGCGGCGAGCCGGTGGTCGAGCCGGCCGTGGTCGGGCAGCAGCAGGGTGCGGGCGAGGGTGCCGACCGCGAACAGGTCCTTGGCGGTGGTGGGGAAGCCGCCGACCTGCTCGGCCTCCGGCGGGACGTGCCCGGGGGTGAACACCGCGACGGTGAGGGTGTGGTCGAGCGGGGCCAGGAAGGTCAGGTCGATCAGCTTGACCTGGTTCTGGGCGTCCACCAGGACGTTGGCGGGGGAGATGTCGCGGTGCACCCAGCGTTTGCGGTGCAGTTCGTCGACGATCCGGCAGAGCCGGGCCAGCACCTCGGCCACCGCCGCCGGGCCGCCGCGCTGGGTGCGGGCCCAGGTGTGCAGCGGCACGCCTTCGACCCAGGGGGAGATCTGGTAGCCGAGCAGCCCGGCGGAGGGCGCGGCGCCGGGCCGGTGCGGGGAGGGTCCGAGCAGGAAGCTGGGTACCACCAGGTCGTTCACGCCCAGGCGGTGGGCGTTGTGCGAGACGTCGTCCCAGCGGCCGAGCCAGCGCCGCACCTCGGAGGGGTCGCGCTCCAGCATGATCTTCGCGGCGACGAGTTCCTTGAGCCCGCTGTGGCCGGTCCGCACCGCCCGCCACACCTCGGCCTCGCCGCCCCGGTGGTGGAATTCCAGGAGCTCGTACTGCTCGGGGTCGAACTCCGGCCCGAACCGGAGCCCGGGCACCCAACGCGACTCGGACACGCATCCCCCGACTGGACCCTGTTGGCCTGTTCGCCCCGACCCGGCCTCGGGCCGGTTCCCGCGCGGTGGTTCTCACACCGCTTCCGCTGCGTCGCCCAGGATAGTGCTCAATTCTGTTCGTCTGTCCGGTGGAGGGCCTATTCTGATGGGCGCCCGATCAACATCGAAACGGCGTCAACTCATGATCACACACCTTGTGTTGATCATCGATCGGCGTATTTCCAAGCGCAGGGGGACGGTGCATGGTGCAGCTCGCGGTGCTGCTGCTCGTGGTGGCACTGGCCGGTGCGGCAGCCGTCGTACTGGCCCGCCGCCGACGGAGCCTGGACGCCCAGGCCGTGGCCAAGGCCCTGGCCGTGGCCGCCGAACGGCTCGCCGCCGGCAAGGCCCCGCAGGCCCGGCGCCGCTACGCGCGCCTCGCCCAACGGCTCGCCGCCGGCCCCGAGGAACTACGCCCGCAACGCGGCCTCGCCCTGCTCGGCCAGGCCGAGGCCACCGTCCCCACCGGCGACCAGCAGGCCACCCTCGCCCTGCACCGCGAGGCCTTCCCGCTGCTCGCCGACCCGGCCCGGCAACTGCCCCGGTGGAGCCTGCACCGCCTCGCCGAGGAGCGGATATCCGCCCCCGACGGCGACCTCGGGCCGCTGCTCGCCTTCCTCCAGGCCACCGCCGACGGCGCCGAACCCGGCGAGGAGGCCGCGGCCGCCGCCCGCGCCACGGACTGGCTCCAGCGGCTCTGCCACGAGGGCTCCCCCGAGCAGCGCGAGAGCGCCACCACCCGGTCGCTGGCCGCACTGCCCGGCCGGGACTGGCCGGTCCTGGCCCGGGCCGCCCTGCTGCGCGGCACCGACCGCGCCGCCGAGGCCGAGACCCTGCTCGCCGCGTCCACCCCCGGCGGCAGCGGCGAACTCTGGTTCCGCTGGGGCGCCCAGCTGTTCACCCTGCACCGGGACGAACCCGCCGTCGCCGCCTTCGACGAGGCGCTGCGCCGCGGCCCCGGCGAGCCCTCCCCGTGGGGGCGCGGCCCGGCGCTGCGCACCGAGAGCCTGCTCTTCCGGGGCCTGGCCCGGCAGCGGCTCGGCGCCACCGACGCCGCCTGGTCCGACCTCGCGGCCGCCGCCACCGAGACCCCCGGCGACCCCCGCCCCCGCTACGCCCTCGGCCGGCTCGCCCTGCTGCTCGGCGCCGACGAGCAGGCCCGGGACCAGTTCACCGCCGCCCTGACCGTCCAACCCTCCTTCGCCCCGGCCCGGTTCGGCCTCGCCCTGGTGCACGAGCGGGCCGCGCGCCCCGCCGAGGCGGCCGCCGACTACCGCACCGGCCTCGGCCTCGCCCCCGACTGGCGCCCCGCCCGGGTCCGGCTCGGCGCGGCCCTGCTCGCCGCCGGGCAGGCCGCCGAGGCCGCGCCCGTCCTCGGCGCCGAGGCCGACGTCGAACCGGACTCCCGCTGGGCCCGGATCGCCGCCTTCCACCACGGTCTGGCCCTCGCCCGCACCGACGACCCGGCCGGCGCCCTGGCCCGCTGGGAGCCGCTGCACGACGAGGACCTGCGCGAACGGCAGGCCCTGGCCCGTGACCGGCTCGCCCGCACCCGGCTGGCCGACGACCCGGTGGCCGCCCGGGAGCTCTGGCAGCAGGCCGCCGCCGACCACCCGGCCGCCCCCGGCTACCGGGCCGCGCTGCGCGAGGCCGCCCTGCGCGAGGCCGCGCACCTCCTGATCACCGGCCGCGACCGGCCCGAACCGCGCGAGCGGGCCGCCGCCGCCCTCGACCTCGCCGACACCCTGCCCGGCTCCGTCACCCACCGGCAGGCCCGGCTGCGCGCCGCCCTCGCCCTGGCCGCAGGCTCCACCGAACCGCTGGGCACCCTGCTCGACGCCGCCACCGGGCCGCGCGACCGCTACCACCTGGCCGCCGCCGCCCTGCTGACCGGCCGTCCGGTCCAGACCATCGCCCTGCTCGCCCCGCTCGCCCCCGACCCGGCCGGCGACCCGGCCCTCGCCCGGCTGCGGGCGCTGCTCGCCGAACGGGCCGGCAACTGGGCCGCCGCACTGGACTGGTACCGCCACTTCCTGACCGCCGGCCAGGCCCCCGAACCGCCGCAGCCCCCGCCCGCGACGGCCGACTGCGCCGTCTGCCCCGCCCCCGCCCCCGCCCCCGCCACCGGCACCTGCGCCGGCTGCGGCCGGGAGGTCTGCGCCGCCCACCTGCACCGCCCCGCCGACGCCGCCTCGCCACGCTGCGTACGCTGCACCGGCCCTGCGCTGCGCGCCGTCCTGGACTGCGCCCGCCGGGCCGGGGTGCCCGAGCAGGCCGAACCCGTGCTCGCCGCCTGGGCGCAGGCCCTCGGCGACAGCCCCGCCGCCGCGCCCGTACGGCTGGACCTCGCCCTGTTGCGGGCCGAACTCGGCCGACTGGACGAGGCGTTGGCCGACCTGCCGGCGGACGCCGACGCCGCGCGCGGCGCCGTCCTGATCCGCCGGGCCGGCGCCGCCCTCGACGCCGGGGAGCCCGGACGCGCGGCCGGCGACCTCCTCCCGACCCTCACCCCCCCCCGCCGCGCCGCCCACATACGCGCGCCGCGGGCCCCCCCCGCCCGCCGGCGGGGGCCCCGCGCCCCCGCCGCGCTCGTCCTGCTCGCCGAGCACGAGGCCCACCAGCACGCCGTCGAGGGCCGCCACCGCGAGGCCTGGGACGGCTACCGCGCCCTGCTGCTCAAGGACCCGGCCCACCCCCGGCTGCTGCACGCGCTCGGCCTGGCCGGCTACCGGCTCGCGGTCTCCCTCCAGGCGGGCCCGGAAACCTCGGAAACCTCGGAAGGCCCGGACGAGCGGATCTGGACCTGGACGCTCGGCTGCCTGGTCGCCGCCCTGCACCAGCCCGACCTGTGGGCGGAGTCCGCCCGGATCACCGGTCGCCCGGCCGAACCGCAGCGGATGTCCACCGCCCGCAGCGCGCTCACCGACCGCCTCCGCGAGGACCTGCGCGCCCTGGACCGGGCCGCCGGCCGCACCGGCGACGAGGTCACCGCCTGGACCCTGCGCCTCGGCATGGAGGCGCACAGCGCCGACGCCTTCGCCCAGGAGGACGTCCGGATCACCCTGCCCGGCCGCCCCGCCCGGCGCCTCGCCCTCGGCCCCGCGCTCGACCGGCTGCTCCGCCAGGAGCCCGAACTCGCCGCCTGGGCGGCCGGGTTCGACGAGGCCGTACGGGCCTGGCGGCGACCGGAGACCCCCGACGGGCACCCGCTGACCAGGGCCCTCGGCCTGTTCGGCGACCTCGGCCCGCAGCGCTACCTGCTCCTCCAGGGCCGCCAGGCCGCCGCCGTCGGCGCCCTGGACGCGGTGCCCGAGGCCGAACGCGGAACGGGCTGGCGGGACCTGCTCGGCGAGAGCCTGGTCAGCGAGGCCCGCGAGCACCACCGCAACCAGGACTGGCGCGAGGCCCTGGACTGCCTCACCCGCGCCCGGGCCGTGCCCGGCGCCGTCCTGCCCGCCGACGCGCCCGCGATCGCCGCCGAGTGCGGCGTCCGGGCCGCCCGCGCCCTGCTCAAGAGCAGCGACGACGACCAGGCGGGCGCCACCGAACTCCTGGAGAAGGCCCTCGCGCTGGCCCCCGACCACCCCGAGGTGCGCGGCGACCTCGGGGCCACCTACGCCCAGTGGGCCCGCAAGATCAACAACGAGGCCAAGGACTACCCCCGCGCCCTGGTCCTGCTGCGCAAGAGCATGGAACTCGCCCCCGGCGACCCGACCGCCGTCCACTTCCTGGAGGCCGCCCTCGGCAACCGGGCCGGCCAGCTCAGCCGCCCCGACGCCCCCGAAGCGGAACTGGAGGAGGCCGCCGACGCGTGGCGGGAGCTGATCACGCTCAACCCCGACCCGGACCACCGGCTCGGCCTCGCCTTCGTCCTGCGCCACCTCTCCCGCATCGCCGCCTTCGCGGACCACCGAGCCCTCGCCGTCGCCCGGATGGCGGAAGCCCTGCGCGCCGACCCGGAATGGGACGGCGACACCGAGGAGGAGGCCCCGCGCCGGGTCGCCGTGATGCTGGCCAACCACATGCTGGACAACCTCCAGGACAGCCCGTTCACCACCCAGGCCGCCATGCTCCAGAAGGCCAGGTCCTACGACGACTCGGCCGAGATCCGCCGCCTGATGGTCAGCGTCTGGCGCGGCGAGGCCATCGGCCACTACGAGGCCCACCGCTACCGCGACGCGATCCGGCTGCTGGAGGAGGCGCTCGCGCTCTCCCGCACCCCGGAGGACGTCGCCAAGCTGCACGTCGAACTCAGCGTCGTCTACAGCTCCTACGCCGTCGGCCAGGCCAACCTGCGCCAGTTCCGGGAGGCCCGCTCGCTGATCGGCAAGGCCGTCGAGTACAACCCGGACGACCGCGACCTGCGCGCCCTGCAACGGAGGATCGGCGCACTGCGCTGACGGCAACCGCGGAGCCGCCGCCGTCGTCGTAGCCCATACGTCCATCCCTGAGCCGCAGCCGCAACCGCAACCGCAGCCAATCCCCGAGCCAAAGCCAATCCCTGAGCAATCGTCAGCCGTGAGGAGAGAAGCCGCCCGCCATGCCACTGCACGAACCGTCGCCGTACGAGGTCCTGGGCGTTGCGCTCACGGCCGGCGTGCGCGAGATCAACCTCGCCGTCGGCCCGGCGATGAAGGCCGGCCGCTACACCCGCCAGCAGATCCAGGACGCCGCCGCCCTGCTGCGCAACCCCGACCGGCGGCTGGAGCTGGACCTCCAGCGCCCCCTGCCGCCGGAGCCGGTCGACCAGGCCGCCGACCTGCTGGCGCCCGCCCTCGCCGAACCGCTGCTGGTCGTCGAACGCCCGCCGCTGCCGCCCGCCGCCGCCCTCCTGGTGCTGCACCGGGCCGAGGCGGCGGCCGACTTCGCCGAACCCGCCCCCGGCGGCGCCGACCCCGAACCGCCCGTCCCCGCCCGCTACGCGGCCGACCTGTCCGTGCTGCCGCAGATCGAGGTACCCGAATGACCGACACGCCGACCGCTCCCGCGCCCGACGGCCACCGGCCGCTGGACGTCCCGCAGCGCGCCCTGGAGGTCGACCTCGACCAGGCGTTCAGCCAACTGCTGTACCGGGCCTCCCTCCTGCAGCGCCTGCGGGCCGAGGAGGCGCAGACCGCCCGGGCCACCCAGCGGGACCTGCTGGGCATCCTGGTCGAGGTGGACGACGCCCTCGCCGCGCTCGGCCTGGACCGGGAGCTGGTGCTGCTCGGACGCGGCACCGGGATCGAGGCCACCCGCCGGCGGCTGCTCGGCCGCCTCGCCAAGGCCGGGGTGCGCCCGATGCGGCTGGAGGGGCTGGCGGCGGACCCGGCGCTGACCGAGATCGTCGGCACCGAGCCGCGTCCCGCAGTGGCGCCGGAGACGGTCGTCCGGACGGTGGTCACCGGGTTCTTCTGGGAGGAGGAGGTGCTGCGCCGCGCCCAGGTCGTCGTCGCCGCGGTGCCCGAGCCCGCCCCGGTGGGGGAGCCGGTCCTCGGGGAGGACGTCGAGCGGGCCCTGGAGCCCGTACCGGAGGGGGCTGCGTCGCCGGACCTTGAGCCTACGGAAGCCGGGGGCGACGACACCGCGCCCACGGAGGCCGAGGACGCGGACGGCGGCCCCGAACCCGCCGCCGCGCCGGTGAACCCCGCCGCCCGGGCCACGGCGGCCCCGCCCCGGGCCCGCCGGAAGGGAACGACCGCGGGCGGCCGGCGCAAGCGGAAGAAGTAGCCAGGACCACGAGGGGCAAGAGGGGAACGACATGTACCGCACACTCGGCATCGACCTGGGCACCACCAACTCGGTGGTGGCCCACCTGCGCCGGGGCGAGCCGGAGATCATCTTCAACCGGCAGAACCAGGAGGCCACGCCCTCCGTGGTCGGCAGCGGCCGCAAGGGCGAACTGCTGGTCGGCTCCACGGCGCGCAGCCGGGTCGCCATCGACGGCGTCAACGTGATCCGCTCGGTCAAGCGCTTCATGGGCCGCAAGTTCAAGGACCCGCAGGTCCAGGCGGCCCTCAAGGAGGTCGACTACAAGGTCACGGCCGGCACCGACGGCGACGTCAACGTCTGGTTCAACGGCCGCTCCTACACCCCGATCGAGATCTCCGCGATCATCCTGCACCGCCTCAAGGAGGACGCCGAGCAGCGCTTCGGCGAGCCCTTCCACCGGGCCGTCATCACCGTCCCCGCGTACTTCGGCGAACGGCAGGTCGCCGCCACCCAGGAGGCGGGCCGGATGGCCGGCCTGCACGTGCTGCGGATCATCAACGAGCCGACCGCCGCCGCGCTCGCCTACGGGATCACCTCCGAGGCCGGCGACGAGGGCCGGACCGTCCTGGTCTACGACCTCGGCGGCGGCACCTTCGACATCTCCATCCTGCTGCTGGTGCCCGGCTCGGTCTCGGTGCTCGGCATCGAGGGCGACAACCTGCTCGGCGGCGACGACTTCGACCGGGCCATCACCACCGCACTGCTGGAGGACATCCGCGAGGAGTACGGCGCGGACTACCAGCCCGACCTGCGGGACCGCCCCAAGATCGCCTCCACGGCCGAGACCATCAAGATCGAGCTCTCCCACCAGGAGGCCTCCGAGGTGATCCTGCCCGGCCTCGGCGCCGGCCAGCTGGTGCTGGAGACGGAGTTCGAACGGGCCCGCTTCGAGGAGCTGATCGAGGCCCAGATCGAGCGCACCATCGAGCTGACCCACAAGGCCATCATGCAGGCCAACCTCACCGTCGGGGACATCGACGAGGTGGTGCTGGTCGGCGGCTCCACGGCGATCCCGCTGGTGGCCCGGCGGCTCGGCGAGGTCTTCGGGCCGCGCCGGATCCGGCGCGGCGTCAATCCGATGCAGTGCGTGGCGCTCGGCGCGGCCGTGCAGTCCGCGCTGGTCGGCGAGGTGGAGTGCCCCGAGTGCCGGGCCCCCGGCGACCTCTCCGCCTCCAACTGCGCCAACTGCGCCACCACGCTGCTCGGCGGGCCCCGGGTCTCCTGCACCGGCTGCCACCTCCCGGTCAACGCCGAGGCCGCCGCCTGCCCCAAGTGCGGCCAGGAGCTGGGCGGTTCGGCCGCCGGTGCGGCCATCCCGGCGCAGTCCCAGGCGGCCACCGCCGTGCGCAGCGACAACTGCCCGCGCTGCGGCACCCCCGCCGCCCCCGGCGTCACCGCCTGCGAGCTGTGCGGCGAGGCGCTCAACTCCGCCGCACCCGGGCAGACCAGGGTCGCCTCGACCGCCGCCGAGGACGTCGGCCTGCGCTGCGCCGCCTGCGGCGTGGTCAACCCGCCGGGCAGCGAGGCCTGCCAGGGCTGCGGCGAGCTGATGCAGGTCACCAACCCGTTCGACATCACCCCGAAGAACCTCGGTATCGAGCTCAACGACGGCCGGCTGGCCGTCATCATCCCCAAGAACACCAGCTACCCGACCAGTTCGCCGGTCAGCCGCGAGTTCGTGGTCTCCGGCAGCGGCCGCCAGCGGCTGGAGATCGCGGTCTACGAGGGCGAGCACGAGATCGCCCAGCAGAACGAGCTGATCGGCCACCTGACCCTGCGGCTGCCCGCCGGGCTCGGCGGTCGCACCCCCGTGGAGGTGTCCTTCGGCCTCGACCGGGACCGCACCATCACCCTGTCGGTGCGGATCCAGGGCGGCGGCGAGAAGACCGTCAAGCTGGAGCGCGTCACCCTCGACCCCGAGCTCAAGGTCCAGGTCGAGGAGCAGCAGCGGCAGATCGAGACCTTCACCGACCGCTGGGGCGGCGAGCTCACCGAGGCCGAGATGCGCGAGGCGCAGCGCCTCATGGACAGCCTGGACGACCTGGCCGCCGGCCAGACCCGCGGCCAGTCGGTGGACGAGGCGCTGGAGCGGGCCCAGCGCCAGCTGAAGGCCCAGCGCTGGGTGCGCGGCTCGGAGGCGTACCTCAGCCTGTTCATCCACTACTGCGAGAAGCACCTCGACCCGAGCGACCTCGACCGGCTGCGCTCGGTGGCCGCCGACCTGCGGCTGCGCCGCGAGGCGGCCGACTGGGAGGGCGCCATGCGCGCAGCCCAGCGGGCCGACGAACTGTGCGACTCGCTCGGGCACACCTTCCGGATGCTCACCATGTGCAACGTCTACGTCAACCAGAACATGGTCTCGCCGGCGCTGGCCCAGCGGATCATGGCCGAGCTGCGCGGGCTGGACGAGGCGGTGGAGTCGGCCAACATGGAGGCCGCCAACCAGCACAGCTCGGCGCTGCTGGCGCTGTACGCGCAGGCGCAGCGGGAACTGGGCAGCGAGCCGCTCGCGGAGTCGCTCGGTCCGGTCCGTCCGGAGGAGGCCGGTCCGCGATGAACTCCGACGTGACTCCGCCCGACGTGACTCCGTCCGAGGTACCACCGTTCGAGGTGTACCCGTCCGAGGTGTCCCCGGCCGACGTGCACCCGATCGGCGGGCAGGTCGCCGAGGTTCCGCCGATCGAGGTGCGCTGCCCGCAGTGCGCCGTCCCGGCGGACCCGCAGGGCCTGCGCTGTCCGTCCTGCCGGGAGGATCTCGGCGTGCTGTTCCGGCTGCGTTACGCCGCTCGGATCGACTACAACCGGGCGCTGGACGCGCTGGCGGCAGGTGACAGGGCGTTCGCGCTCGGACTGCTGCACCGCGCGGTGGCGGCCGAACCGGGGCTCGAACCGGCCCGGGACCTGCTGGAATGGGTGAGCGCGTCCGGGTCCGTGCGGCCGGTGCCGGGGGAGCGGGAGGGCGACACGCCCTCTGAGTGACCAATTCGGCCGTTCCCGGCCTGCCATCGAGTTCGATCGGTGCGAGTGTGTTCGTCACATGGATGTTCGCTGCCCTCACAAGGAGTGACGCAATGCGTATTCGTACCACCCTCGCCGCCACCGCACTCGCCGCTGTGGCCGTTCTGGCCGGTGCCGGCACCGCTGCCGCGGGCGACGCGACCGCGAACGGTGTCGCGTTCGGTTCCCCCGGTGTGCTCTCCGGCAACCAGATCCAGATCCCGATCAACCTCGAGGCCAACGTCTGCGGCAACTCGATCGGCATCATCAGCATCCTCAACCCGGCCTTCGGTAACACCTGCATCAACGGCTGACCCGACTGCTGGGGCCGCCCCGCGGAACCCACGCGCGGGCCCCACCCACTGTCCCGCCCCCCCCGGCGGGGGGGTGGGGCGGGGGGGGGGCGGGGGCCCGA
>NZ_JBHWIJ010000014.1:55380-57290 GCF_042732255.1 Kitasatospora sp. NPDC059803
ATCGTGCAAACGTTGGGCCAAAACGCTTTGTCAAAACAAGAAAACCAAACCCGGGACTTGTAAAACATCACCAACACCGTCTACCCCGCTTGGGGGGCCCGCCCTTACACCCCCTGCCCCGGCCCCAGCATCGTGTCCGCACCCCCGTTCGGGGGTGGTGGCGCGGGCGCGAGGCGGAGACCATGGGGGCCGACCCGCACGCGCCCACCCAGGAGTCAGAACGTGCCGACCACGCCGACCCCGCGCAGCTACGCCTCCGGCACCTCGGACGTGCCGCTGCTCGGCGACACCATCGGGGAGAACCTCGACCGCGCGGTGCGCGCCTTCCCCGCACGGGACGCCCTGGTCGACCGGGCCACCGCCCGCCGCTGGACGTACGCCGAACTCGCCGCCGACGTCGACGCGTTGGCCCTCGGCCTGCTCGACCTCGGCATCGCCAAGGGCGACCGGGTCGGCATCTGGGCGCCCAACTGTGCCGAGTGGACGCTCACCCAGTACGCCACCGCCAAGCTCGGCGCGATCCTGGTCACCATCAACCCGGCCTACCGCTCACACGAGTTGGCGTACGTGCTGAACCAGGCCGGGATCCGCCTGCTGGTCGCGGCCGAGCGCTTCAAGACCTCCGACTACGCCGGAATGATCGAGGAAGTACGGCCCCAGTGCCCGGAGTTGGAGCGGAGGGTGCTGATCGGCGGCCCCGACTGGGACACCCTGCTCGCCACCGGGCGCCGCGCCGACCCCGGCCTTCTCGCGCAGCGGCAGCGGGAGTTGACGCCGGACGACCCGATCAACATCCAGTACACCTCCGGGACCACCGGCTTCCCCAAGGGCGCGACCCTGTCCCACCACAACATCCTCAACAACGGCTACTTCGTCGGCGAACTGCTCAACTACACCGAGCAGGACCGGATCTGCGTCCCGGTGCCGTTCTACCACTGCTTCGGCATGGTGATGGCGAACCTCGCGGCCATCTCCCACGGCGCCTGCACGGTGATCCCCGCGCCCTCCTTCGACCCGGGCGCCACCCTGGCCGCCGTCGCCGCCGAGCGCTGCACCTCGCTGTACGGGGTGCCCACCATGTTCATCGCCGAACTCGCCGACCCCGACTTCGCGCGCCACGACCTCACCAGCCTGCGCACCGGCATCATGGCGGGCTCCCCCTGCCCGGCCGAGGTGATGAAGGACGTCATCGGCCGGATGGGCATGGCCGAGGTCGCCATCTGCTACGGCATGACCGAGACCTCGCCCGTCTCCACCCAGACCCGCGCCGACGACACGGTCGACCGCCGGGTCTCCACCGTCGGCCGGGTCGGCCCGCACCTGGAGGTCAAGGTCATCGACCCGGCCACCGGCCGGACCGTCCCGCGCGGCGAGCCCGGTGAACTCTGCACCCGCGGCTACTCCGTCATGCTCGGCTACTGGGGCGAGCCCGAGCGCACCGCCGAGGCCGTCGACGCCGCCCGCTGGATGCACACCGGCGACCTCGCCGTCATGGACCGGGACGGCTACCTCGCCATCACCGGCCGGATCAAGGACATGGTCATCCGCGGCGGCGAGAACCTCTACCCTCGCGAGATCGAGGAGTTCCTGTACACCCACCCCGACGTCCTCGACGTCCAGGTCGTCGGCGTGCCCGACGCCCGGTACGGCGAGGAGCTGATGGCGTGGATCCGCATGCGCGCGGGCGCCGAGCCGCTCACCGCCGACACCGTCCGCACCTACTGCGCCGGCCGGCTCGCCCACGTCAAGATCCCGCGGTACGTGCACGTGGTCGAGGAGTTCCCGATGACCGTCACCGGCAAGGTCCGCAAGGTCGAGATGCGCGCGGAGGCCGTGCGCCTGCTCGGCCTCTGACCTGACCCACCGCCGCCCGGTCCGAGCCCGTCCGCACACACCGAACGGCCCCGGGC
>NZ_JBHWIJ010000015.1:0-8993 GCF_042732255.1 Kitasatospora sp. NPDC059803
CTGGGCGTCGTCCAGCGCCGTGCCGGCGGCGGTCACGGCGGCCTTGGCCTTGGTGTCCGCGTCGGTGGCGGCGTTGGCGGCGTCGAACGCCGCCAGCATCCGCACCCTGGCCGCTTCCAGTTCCTCCGGCTTCGCGGAGCGGTACGCGGCCGAGGCCTCCACGGCTTCGTTGTAGGTCTTCTCGTGGGCCGCGGCGGCCGTCTTGGCGGCGGCCTGGGCCTCCTGGAGCTTGCCGAGGTAGGGCTGCGGGTTGTTCATGAAGGCCGTGGTCTCGGCCTGCCCGGCGGCCTCGGCGGCGACGGCGGCCTGGTGGGCCTTGGCCGCGCCGGCGGCGGCCTTCTCCAGCTCCGCGATCGAGCCGGTGTCGTTCCGGGTCTGCGCCGTCGAAGCCGACTCCGCGAAGGCGGGTGCCGCGGAGAGCATGGCTGCGGGCGAGATCACGGCAGCGACGAGGGCGGCCGAGACCAGCGTACGGCGGAGTTTCACAATGACCCCTTTCGGGTCGGAAAGAAAGCAAAAGCCGTGTGCCGGGCCGTTCTTGACGTCCCGACAGCGCTGATCATAGGCACACGGATTCTTTACGCTCCATGCCGCATTCCGGCAATGAAAAACGCCCGTCATTGCCTGGTCAGCAAGGGAATTGACGTGTCGACAATGCCGTCAGGAAGTCCGGTCACCGTTGGTGGGCAGTTCGACCCGGAACGTGGCGCCGGCGCCGGGGGCGGTGTCCAGGGTGAGGGTGCCGCCGTGCGCGTGGGTGAGCGCGGTGGCGATGGCGAGGCCGAGTCCGGCGCCGCCTCCGCCGTGCCGGCTGCGGGAGGCGTCGACCCGGTAGAAGCGGTCGAAGACCCGCTGGGCCTGGCCGTCGGTGAGCCCCGGCCCGGCGTCGGCGACCTCCAGCAGGCAGACGCCGCCCGCGCCGCCGACCCCGATCCGCACCGGGGTGCCGGGCGGGGTGTGCTTGACCGCGTTGCCGACCAGGTTGGTGACCACCTGCCGCAGCCGGGCCTCGTCGCCGAGGACGGGGGCCGCGCCGGGGGCTCCGGTGCCGGACGGGCCGGTGAGGGAGACGGGCCGGGTCGGGTCGAGGGCGGTGAGGTCGTGCAGCGCGTCCGCGGCGAGGGTGCGCAGGTCCATCGGGGCGAGGTCGAGCGGGCGTTCCTCGTCGAGCCGGGCGAGCACCAGCAGGTCCTCGACCAGGGCGCCCATCCGGACGGCCTCGCTCTCGATCCGGGTCATGGTCCGTTTGACGTCCCCGTCGGTGGGCAGTGCGCCCATCCGGTAGAGCTCGGTGAAGCCGCGGATCCCGGCGAGCGGGGTGCGCAGTTCGTGCGAGGCGTCGGCGACGAACCGCCGCATCCGGGCCTCGGATTCGGCGCGGGCGGCGAAGGCGGCCTCGATCTGGGTGAGCATGCCGTTGAGCGCGATGGAGAGCCGCCCGACCTCGGTGCCGGGGGAGAGTTCCGGCATCCGGTGGGAGAGTTCGCCGTCGGCGATCCGGGCGGCGCCGGCCTCGATCCGGCGCAGTGGCCGCAGCCCGGCCCGGACGGCGAAGAACCCGAGCGCGGCAATCAGCACCAGGACGGCGCCGCCGATCGCGAGGAAGGAGCTGCGCAGCTTGCCGACGGTGGCGTCGATGTCCGAGCGGGAGACGGCCACCATGACGTAGGTCGCGGTGACGGCGGGCGAGGCGTAGTCGCTGGGGCTGGCGGCAGCCGGGGCCCGGGGGGCCTGGATCGGCAGCACGAGCACCCGCCAGTTGTAGTGGCCGCGCTGGTCGGGCAGGTCGAAGGGGACGTCGGGCTCGGTGCGGGTCGGGTCGAGGCCGGCCAGTTGGGGCGCCGGGTCGCTGTCGGAGACGGGCTGGCGCATGACGGCCTGCACCTTGCCGTCCGAGGAGAGGTACTGGACCAGGTACTGGCTGGGCAGGGTGCTGCGCTTGCCGGTGACGGCGGGGCGCCCGGCCTCCGGGGTGCCGACCCGGACCGGGCCCTTGTGGGACAGCGGCAGCCCGTACCGCTGGAGCTGCTCGTCGAGTTGATCGACCAGCTGCACCCGGACGGTGCCGAGGACGACGGCGTCGCTGACCACCAGCCCGGTGGTGACCAGCACCAGCGCGAGCACCAGCAGCCGGGCGCGCAGGGACAGCCGGGACAGCCTTGACAGCTTTGACAGCCCCGACAGCTTTGGCAGCCGGGAGAACGACCGCCGGGGCAGGGGCAGCCGGGAGAGCGGCCGCCGGAACACCGACAGCCGGGCGGAGAGCCGGGCGGACACGAAGCGGACCGGTCAGCCCTGCGGGGGGCGGCGCAGCGCGTAGCCGATGCCGCGCACGGTGTGGATCAGCTTGGGGCCGTGGGCCGGGCCGGAGTCGAGCTTGCGGCGCAGGTAGGAGATGTACGACTCGACGATGGAGAGGTCGCCGCCGAAGTCGTAGGCCCAGACGTGGTCGAGGATCTGCGCCTTGGAGACCACCCGGCCGACGTTGGCCATCAGGTAGTGCAGCAGCTTGAACTCGGTCGGGGAGAGCGCGACGGGGGTGCCGGCCCGGGTGACCTCGTGGGCGACCGGGTCGAGGCTGAGGTCGGCGACGATGAGCCGGCCGTCCTCGGCGGGCCCGCCGGAGCGGCGCAGGATGGCGCGGATCCGGGCGATCAGCTCCTCCAGGCTGAACGGCTTGGTGACGTAGTCGTCGGCGCCCGCGGCGAGGCCCTGGACCTTGTCGCCGACGCCGTCCTTGGCGGTGAGGAAGAGCACCGGAAGGTGGTCGCCGGGGTGGCCGTGCACGGGCCCGGCGATCTGGCCGCGGTTGGTGCGCTCGCGCAGCTTCTCGACGACGGTGAAGCCGTCGAGGTCCGGGAGCATCACGTCGAGGACGACGAGGTCGGGGCGTTCGACGGCTATCAGGTCGAGGGCCTCGGTGCCGCTGGCGGCGGAGGCGACCCGGAAACCGGAGAAGCGCAGCGAGGCGGCGAGCAGTTCGCGGATGTTGGGTTCGTCGTCGACGACGAGGAGGAAGGCCTCGCCAGGGCCGCCGGCCACCGCGGACCCGCCTGGTGTGGTGACTGTGCCTTGCACGGGGCTTTCGCCTCCTGGTCGGACGATGGCATTCGGCATGAGGCTAGCCCCCGGAGGCTATGCGGCATCGATGAATGTTGGATTAACACCTTATCGGTCGGTTTTTTAAGCACAAGGCCCCCAGCACAGGCTGGGTGGTATGCGCACGGACGGTAACGCCCCGCAAGCGCCGACGGCCGAGAACCCGGCGCCCGCGGCCGGGGAGACCACTCCCCGGCCGCGGAAGGGGCTCCGGTCAGGCGTGCTGACCGGGCCGGTAGCCGCCGGCGGGCATCCGGGTGATCACGTTGCCGCGGTTGAAGGCGTTGATGATCGCGATGAGGGCCACCAGGGCCGCGAGCTGCTCCTCGTCGTAGTACTTCGCGGCGTTCGCCCAGGCCTCGTCCGTGACCCCGCCCGCCGCGTCGGCCAGGCGGGTGCCCTGCTCCGCCAGCTCCAGGGCGGCACGCTCGGCGTCCGTGAACACCGTCGCCTCCCGCCAGGCCGCGACCAGGTTGAGGCGGGTCGCCTCCTCCCCGCCGTGCACGGCGTCCTTGAAGTGCATGTCGACGCAGTAGCCGCAGCCGTTGATCTGGCTGGCGCGCAGCTTCACCATCTCCTGCGTCGCGAACGGCAGAGCCGAGTCCACGATCGCCTTGTTGGCCGCGATGAGGTGCTTGAGGACCTTGGACATGGTCTGGCTGGCGAAGGGGTTCAGTCGGGCTTCCATCGTGTGCTCCCTTGTCGTCGTCCGCTGGTGCCCTCTGAGACAGGGCACCCCGGCGAGTCGTGACAGGCATGGATGTGACCTGCATCACCATCTTCGCCGCGCCGTTGGGTAGCCTGCGGATACCCTGCTCGGCCAACCGGGGGAGGAGCTCCATGGCGGAATCGGCAGTTGCGACGGATGCGGCCGGCTACCGACCGCTGCTGTTCTCCATCGCCTACGGGATGACGGGCTCCGTCGGCGACGCCGAGGACATCGTCCAGGACGCCCTCCTCGGCCTGACCCGGGCCGACCGGGCCGGGACCACGATCACCAACCTCAAGGCGTACCTGACCACGTCGGTGACCAGACTGGGCATCAACCACCTGACGTCGGCGAGGGTCCGCCGAGAGACGTACATGGGCGAGTGGCTGCCCGAACCCGTCGTGGTGACCGCCGACCGCCCGGGGCCCGCCGAACACGCCGAGCTGGCCGACGCGTTGTCGATGGCGTTCCTCGTCCTGCTGGAAGCCCTCTCCCCGACCGAGCGGGCGGTGTTCATGCTCCGCGAGGCCTTCGGGTACGGCTACCCGGAAATCGCCGACGCCGTCGGCAAGTCCGAGGCCAACTGCCGCCAGATCATCGCCCGCGCCCGCAAGCGCCTCACCCCCTCGGCCCAGACCGTCGGCACCCGGGCGCGCAAGGCCGAGGCCGACGAACTCGCCCGCAGATTCTTCGAAGCCACCGAAGGCGGCGACCTGGACGCCCTGCTCCAACTCCTCTCCCCCGACATCGCCTTCCACGGCGACGGCGGCGGCAAGGCCCGCGCCCTCGGCAAGACCCTCACCGGCCTACGCCGCGTCGCCCAACTCCTCATAGGCGGCCTCCGCCGCAACCGCAAACTCGGCGTCACACTGACACCCGCCACCGTCAACGGCCGCCCCGGCGCCGCCTTTTATGACACCGAGGGCCGCATCGCCGGCGTGCTGGAACTGGACATCGCCGACGGCGCCATCCAGGCCGTCCACTCGGTCTCCAACCCCGACAAGCTCACCCACCTCGGCCCGGTCTCCGACATCGCCCTGGTGAAGCCGAAGTGACCCTCCTCAGAGCTTCCACTGGATCGAAGATCCGTCCGGCCCCGTGTAGCCCACGAACTGCCCCTCAAGCCCCGTCTCGACGGTGAACCACTCCCGCCGGGGCCGGTTGCGGTCGAGCCAGGTTCGGTACGCGGTCTCGATGGCCTGCCACAGGTCCCGGGGGCCGCTGACGGCGACGGTCGACGAGCCCTCGGGGTGGTCCTGCACCTGGGCCACGCCACCAACTCCGGCATTTGTCAGATGAATCCGAGGCATGACTCGTACGCTGGGCCGCCGCCTGACCCGTGGCGGGCGAGCACCAACATATATAGGGCAGTGAGGCGCGCTAGAAGACGATTTCCTGTTCCCTCAAGAACTCGTCCCTGATGCTTTCGATCAGGCTGCGCATCTCGTCACCGAACAAGGCCGCGCCCACGAACCCGTCGAACTTTCGGACATAGACCTCAACGTCGCGAGGGTCAGTCACGACCAACTCGGCACGAGGGGGAGGCGGCTTCGGTGCAGGAAGTCGGCTCGGCCGACTTCCTGCGCTGAGGGGACTCGGACAGTGCCGTGGCGCGCCGTCAGCGGCTGGGTGTGGGAGGGGGTGGGGCGCGTCGGGGCGCTGCTGGCGGGTCTGGATGGGGGCGGGTCGCGCGAGTCGGCGTCGAGGCTCCCGGGCGTAGGCAACCTTTTGGGCCGCTCGCGGCATCTAAGTGGTGTCGGGGCTGCGAGAGGGGGAGGGCGCGGTAGGCGGGCAGGCATGGTCCGTGGTCGTGCCACCGAGGGGGAGCTGAATTGGTTGCGGGTGGCCTAAATTTCTTATTGCGCTTATTTGGTGCGTATGCGACTTGATGTATTGGAGTCGAATTCCGGTATCTGTTGCACAGCCGTGACAGCCGCGCACGAAAAATCGTTCGACCAGCGAGGTGTGCGGGCTAGCATTCCTGGATGGAATCGAATCTCCCTCCGATATGGAATTCCTCCGACAGCGCGGCTCTCCCCCCGCCCCGCAAGGCGCCGCTTCGGCTGGCCCGCTTCGGTGCGATCTTCCTAGCGGCGAGCGTGGTGTCCGGTGTGCTGCTGGCGGGCCTCGCCCTGCCCGCCGCCGGCGGTTTCGGGCTGACTGCCAAGGGCACGGCGGAGGGCTTCGAAGACATCCCCAGCGACTTCAAGACTCCGCCGCTCACCCAGGCGACGCAGATCTTCGACGCCAAGGGCGGCCTGATCGCCAAGGTGTACGAGCGCGACCGTACCGTCCTCGCCCCTGAGCAGATGTCGCCGTTCATGCGGCAGGCCCAGGTGGACATCGAGGACGCCCGCTTCTACGAGCACGGCGCCGTCGACCTCAAGGGCGTGCTCCGGGCGATCGGCAAGAACGCCGAGAGCGGCACCGCCTCGCAGGGCGCCTCGACGCTGACCCAGCAGTACGTGAAGAACGTCAACGTCGAGAAGGCGGGCGAGGATCAGGCCGCGGTGCTGGAGGCGCAGCGCAAGACCCTGGGTCGCAAGATCCAGGAGCTCAAGGTCGCGATCAAGCTGGAGGAGGACCTGTCGAAGGACCAGATCCTCACCAACTACCTCAACATCACGTACTACGGGAACGGCGCCTACGGCGTGGAGGCCGCCTCCCAGCGCTACTTCAGCAAGAGCAACAAGGACCTGACCATCGCCGAGGCCGCCATGCTGGCCGGGCTGGTGCAGAACCCGTCCCAGTACGACCCGAAGCTGCACCCGGTGGCCGCGCAGAAGCGCCGGGACACGGTCATCGACAAGATGCTGGAGAACAAGCACATCACCGCGGACCAGGCCAAGGAGGCCAAGGCCGCCCCGCTGGGTCTCAACTTCAAGGATCCGCAGAACGGTTGCATCACCGCCACCGCCCAGGGCGGCATGGGCTTCTTCTGCGACTACGTCCGGCACGTGGTCAAGCAGGACCCGGCGTTCGGCCAGAGCGCCGCCGACCGCAAGAAGTTCTGGGACACCGGCGGCCTGAACATCTACACCACGCTGGACCCGGACAAGCAGGCCGCCGCCCAGAACGCGGTGACCGCCAACGTGAAGGTCACGGACAGCGTCTCGGCCGCCGCCACCATGGTCGAACCCGGCACCGGCAAGATCCTCGCCATGGCCCAGACCCGCCCGTACGGCCTGGACGCCAACAAGAACCAGACCGTCGTCAACCTCAACGTCGACGCGGCGATGGGTGGCGGCAACGGCTTCCAGCCCGGCTCCACGTTCAAGCCGGTCGTCGCGGCCGCGGCCCTGGAGGCGGGCCTGCCGGCGACCCAGGAGTACTCGGCCCCGAACTCGATGGAATACCCCACGATGAAGACGTGCGAGGGCACCTGGAAGAACCAGGGACGGCCCAAGGCGGTGGTGCCCAACGAGTCCGCCAGCGAGAAGGGCCCCTACCAGCTGAAGCAGGCGATGGCCCTCTCGGTCAACACCTACTTCGTGCAGATGGAGCAGGAGATCGGCCTCTGCGCGGTCAAGCAGATGGCCAACAAGCTGGGCGTCACCAGCAAGGCCAGCGGCAAGCCGCTGGAGGAGGTCCCCGCGATGGCCCTGGGAGTGGAGGAGATGAGCCCGCTGACCATGGCCAACATCTACGCGACCTTCGCCGCCCAGGGCAAGCACTGCGCCCCGATCGCCATCAACAAGATCACCACCGTGGACGGCAAGGACGTCCCCGTCCCGGCCGGCCAGTGCGAGAAGGCGTTCTCCGATGACACGGCGCGGGCGATGAACACCGTCCTGAACGGCGTGACCGAGAACAAGGGCACCGGCGCGGCGCTCAACCTCGACGACAACCGCCAGATCGCCGGCAAGACCGGCACCTCGGACCGCAAGCGGGCCGCCTGGTTCAACGGCTACACCCCGCAGCTCGCCACCGCCGTCTGGCTCGGCGGCCCCAACGGCGGCGTCGAAATGCGCAACCTCACCATCAACGGGAAGTACCGCACCGAGGTGTTCGGCGCGGACGGCCCCGGCCCGATCTGGCGCGACGCCATGAACCAGGCCCTGCACGGCACGCCCAAGCAGTCCCTGCCGATGGCCGACATCCCCGACCCGGCCCCCAAGACCGACCCGAACAACACCGGCACCGGCACGGGCGCCCCGGCCACCAACCAGCCCGACCAGCAGCACTGACAGCGGTCACACCGGCGGCCCCTTGCGAGAGCAGCAAGGGGCCGCCGGATCGTTTCGCTCAGACGTCGGCGGTCAAGTGGTCGAACTCCCCGGCCTTCGCGCCCTGGAGGAACGCGGCGAACTTGAGGGCGGTGGTGCGGACAATGACCTCGCCCTCGTCGGACTCCCGGAGTTCGACGAGCCCGGCGACCGCACGGACCTCAACGCAATCGGCGTTCGAACCTGAGTAACTGGACTTCTGCCAAACGAAGTTAGTCATGCCTGCTGCCATCTCTCTTCTCGTTCGATCGGACGAGGTCCCAAGGACCCCTCACCGACGGCCCCTCGCGAGCAGCAAGTGGCCGCCGAAACGGTCTGCTCAGGCGTCGGCGGTGAAGTGGTCAAACTCCCCAGCCTTCGCCCCCTGGAGGAACGAAGCGAACTTGCAGACGGTCGTACGGACGACGACCTCACCCTCGTCGGACTCACGAAGTTCAATCACCCCGGCGACAACACGAACCTCAACGCACTCAGAGTTCGCAGCCGAGTAACTGGACTTCTGCCAGCTGAAGTTAGTCATTCTTGCTCCCGCCTCTCTTCTCGTTCGATCGGACGAGGTCCCAAGGACCCCTCACCGACGGCCCCTCGCGAGCAGCAAGTGGCCGCCGGATCGTTTCACTCAGGCGTCGGCGGTGAAGTGGTCAAACTCCCCAGCCTTTGCCCCCTGAAGGAACACGGCGAACTTGCGGGCAGTCGTGCGGACGACGACCTCGCCCTCATCGGACTCACGAAGCTCGATCACCCCGGCGACAACACGAACCTCAACACATGCGTTGCTTGATCCGGAGTAACTGGACTTTTGCCAGGCGGAGTTAGTCACGACCGTTGCCGCTCCCTTCTTATTCGATCGAACGAGGCCTCATGGCTTCTCGCCGGGGGGGCCCCGCGACCCGGCACACGCGGCCGCCCCGCGAACCCCCGCCGCGGCCGCGGCGGCGGTGGGAGCGCGCCGCCCACTC
>NZ_JBHWIJ010000015.1:9002-25256 GCF_042732255.1 Kitasatospora sp. NPDC059803
GCCGCCGAAACGATTCGCTCAGGCGTCGCCGATGAAGTGGTCAAGCTCGCCAGCCTTCGCCCCCTGGAGGAACGCAGCGAACTTGTGGGCGGCGGTGCGGACGATGACCTCGCCTTCGTCGGACTCCCGGAGCTCGATCAGTCCGTCGGCGGCCCGTACCTCAACACAGTTGTCACTTGAGGCTGAGTAGCTGGACTTCTGCCACACAGAGCTAGACATGCTTACCTGCCATTTCTTCCTTGATTGACCGCATGAAGTCTCGTGACTCCTCTTCGGAGAGTGCGGTGGAATCCATGCTGGCAAGGAGGGCCCGGAACCTTGCGAGGTGGGCCGGGCTGTCGAAGAGCCGGCCGCCGTGACCAGTATCCATCTGTGCGGCGTCCAGCTCGGTGATCGGCCCTTCGGCATAGGTGAAGTTCTCGCACGCACTCGGGACAGCGCCAGCGGCGAACGGCACGACTCGAACCGAGATGCTGGGCTGCTCCGAGTCCGCAATGAGAGCGTCGATCTGCTCGACGTTGACCCTCGGATCACTGAACTGCATACGCAGAGCTGCCTCGTGGATGAAGGCGGAGTACGGCTTCGCCCCGGAGCGGATGATGCGCTGTCGCTGCATGCGGAAGGCCGTCTTGAGATCGACCTCGTGGCGCAGCGGCGGTGGATAGGCCTGTGCGAACAACGCGGCGGTATAGGACCCGGTCTGGAGCAGTCCGGGGACGAAGGTGGTCCCGTAGACCGAGAGCCTACGAGCATGCCCCTCAAGCTCAGCGATGTCGAGGAAGTCCGTTGCCAGTGCCTCTCGGTACTCCTCCCACCATCCAGCCCTTCCTCGCTCGGTGATGACGTCGGCGAGCGCGTCGATCAGAGGCTGGTTGGCGCACATGCACGTTGTGGCGATCGTGTGCAGCCGCTCCACGCTGATGCCGATCTTCCCCGACTCCATCTGCGTCACCTGCGCCGGGTTCATGCCGACCTCGCGGCCGAGCTGGCTGCCGCCGAGGCCGGCCTGCTCTCGCATTCTTCGCAGTTCTGCTCCCAGCCTGCGCTGACGAAGTGTGGGGTTCGTACGAGCCATGGCTTCCTTCCGGGGCAAGAGTGGTCCCAGTCTGCCGCGCTGGCCAGACATGGGTCCATCCGGGGCAGTGGCCACGATCGAGGGAATATCTGGATTCCATGGAAAATTTTCCATGGCCGTGAGTTATGGTCACTCTCGGGTCGATCCGACGGATCGTCAGCAATGGCTGTTCCGAAGGCAACCCTTCCCTCTCTCCCCACACCAGCAGCCTCGCGGAGGTTCCCGTGTGCACCCTCAACACCCCCTCGCTCGCGCTCGCCCGGCAGTCCCTGCGGGACGCCCTGACCCGCTCCGGGTGGGACGCCGAGACCATCTTCTTCGCTGAACTCGCCCTGGCCGAACTGGTCGTCAACGCGTGGCGGCACGGTAAGACCGCCTCCCCCGTCGTCCTCCTCTCCCTCCTCGACGGCACCCTCCGGGTCTCCGTCTCGGACGAGAGCGACGTCTTCCCCGAACGACGCCAGCTCCCCGCCCTGGCCACGACCGGACGGGGGCTCCAGCTCATCGAGGGGCTCACGCACCGCTGGGGCGTGGACTCCCAGGAGCGCGGCAAAACGGTCTGGTACGAGCTGGACTTCGCCGCGTGAGCGCCGCCCGCGAACCCGTCGCACCGGACGACCCCCGGATGCGCGACTACACCCAGCCCCAGATCGTCGCCCTACTCGGCGAGGTGCACCAGCGCGGACGCTCCTACGGTCTCCTCTGGGGCTCCGCCTTCCCCCACGAGACCACCCTCGACGGCCGTATCCTCGTCGACTTCGGCAACGCGCCCGTGAGCACTCTGCTCAACCTCCTCCACCTCCTCCGCGACGTGGAACGGGACGAGGCGTGGGGGTGATGAACTTCTTCGTCGGAGCCGTTCCCCTCAGAATTCCGCGCCCCGACGACCGCAACAACCGGCGCTGAACACACGCGAAGGCCCTCGCCCCAGGGATTGGGCGAGGGCCTCGCGGCGTCCGGGAGCTACGGGGTCAGCCCCCGGACGGGTTCTTGGGAGCACCTCCACCGCCGAAGCCACCGCCGAAACCGCCCGCGCCGCCCGCCCCGGCCGCCGCGCCTTCGACGAGCTGGCTGGCCGCGTAGCCGCCGTTGGCGTCGGGGGTGCCGATGACGGTCACGCTCTGGCCGGGCTGGAGGTCGGCGACCTTGCCCTCCTTGTTGAGCTGGACCTTCGTCGCGTCGCCGGTGGTGACCTTGACGGTGTTGCCGTTGGCGTCGGTCAGGTAGACGGTGTTGCCGTCGACGGCCTTGACCGTGCCCCTGGTGAGCCCGGCCTGCCCGCCCTGGCCCTGGCCAGCGCCCTGACCGGCACCCTGCCCACCCCGGCGAGACCCGCTCTGCCCGTACCCCCCGCCACCACCACCCGCCCCGGCCGCCCGCTGCTGCCCGGCGGCGGAAGCCGTCGCGTGCGAGGCACCGCTGTTCGTCCCGTGGTTCTGCTGGTACCAGACCCCGCCCGCGAAGGCCCCGCTGGCGATGACGCCCCCCGCCAGCACCAGGCTGAGCCAGGGCAGCTTGCGGCGCGGCGGGGCGGCGAGCTCGGCGGTGACGTCGCGGGCGTCTGGCGGGGTGGCGAGCAGGGCGACCTGCTCGGCCGGCGTGCTGCTGCTGACCGTGGCGATCTCGTTGCTCATGGGAGTCCTACTCGTGCCGGAGGGCGTCGATCGGCCGCAGCGAGGCGGCCCGGTTGGCGGGGTAGCTGCCGAAGAACAGCCCGATGGCGACGGCGATGCCGAACGCGCCGATCACGGATTCGGGGATCACCACCGGTTTGATGCCGACGATGCTGAAGTGCGAGCCGGCGATCCCGGCGGCCACCCCGAGCCCGGCGCCGAGCACCGAGAGCAGGGTCGATTCGGTGAGGAACTGCCCGAGGATCACCGCGCGTGGGGCGCCGAGCGCCTTGCGGATGCCGATCTCCCTGGTCCGCTCGGTGACCGTCACCAGCATGATGTTGGTGATCCCGATCCCGCCGACGAGCAGCGAGATCGCCGCCACCGCGCCGAGCAGCACGGTGAAGGTCTTGGTGGTGCTCTCCCTCGCCGTGAGCAGCGAGGACTGGCTGGTGATCCGGAAGTCGGCCTTGGTCGGGTCGGCGATGGCGTGGGTGCCGAGCAGCACCCGGGTGATCTCGGCCTGGGCCGCGGTCGTGCTGTCGGCCGAACTGGCCTGCACCAGGATCTGGTTGACCGATCCGAAGCCGGTAAAGGCGTTCTGCACGGTCGGCAGCGGGGCGATCACCACGTCGTCCGGGTCGGTGAAGCCGCTGCCGCCCTTGGCCTGGAGTACGCCGACCACGGTGAACGGCGTGCCGCCGAGGACGATCTTCTTGCCGACCGGGTCCGCGGTGTCGAACAGCTGCTTGGCCGTCGTGGCGCCGAGCACCGCGACCTTGCGCGAGCCGAGCACGTCGTCGTCGGTGAAGTACTCGCCGTACGCGACCTTCTGGTTGGCGGTCTCGAAGTACGCCGGGTAGGTGCCGACGATCGAGCCGGGGCTGTACGAGATGTCCCCGTACAGCGCCGTCCCGCTGGTGGTGACCACGGGGGCGACCGACTTGATCGCGGTCGAGTCGGTGTCGGCGGCCAGCGCCTTGGCGTCGGCGACCGTCAGCTTCTTCACCGAGGAGGTGGCACGGGAGCCGCCGCTGGCCGAACCGGAGCTGACCGTGAGCGAGTTGGTGCCGAGCGAGGTGATCGACTCCTTCACCGCGACCGACGAGCCGTTGCCGACGGCCAGCAGCAGGATCACCGAGGCGACGCCGATCAGCACCCCGAGCATGGTGAGCGCCGAGCGCACCTTGTTGGCGGCCAGGCCGCCGACCGCGAAGCGGAGCATCTGCCAGAGGATCACGCCGGCACTCCCAGCTCGCGCAGCAGCGGCGGCGGCCCGTCCACCGGGGCCTGCCGGACGTCGCTGACGATCCGGCCGTCGACCAGCCGGAGCACCCGCTTGGCGTGCCGCGCGACTTCGTCCTCGTGGGTGATCAGGACGACGGTGCGGCCGGTGGCGTTGAGCGCGTCGACGAGGTCGAGGACCTCCTCTGTGGAGCGGCTGTCCAGGTTGCCGGTGGGCTCGTCGGCGAGCAGCATCGCCGGTGCGGTGACCAGTGCCCGGGCGACCGCGACGCGCTGCTGCTGGCCGCCGGAGAGCTGGTTGGGCCGGTGCCCGGCGCGCTCGGCGAGGCCGACCAGGGAGAGCGCGGCCAGGGCCCGGCGGCGCCGTTCCGGGGCCCGGACGCCCGCGTAGGCGAGCGGCAGCTCGACCTGGGCGAGCGCGGTGGTGCGCGGGATCAGGTTGAAGGACTGGAAGACGAAGCCGATCTTGCGGTTGCGGACCAGTGCGAGCTGCCCCTCGTCGAGGTGGCCGACGTCGATGCCGTCCAGCAGGTAGCGGCCGGCGGTCGGGACGTCCAGGCAGCCGAGGATGTTCATCATGGTGGACTTGCCGGAGCCGGAGCTGCCCATCACCGCGACGTAGTCGCCCTGGTGGATGTTCAGGCTGACGCCGAGCGGGCCGCCGGTGTCCGGGTCCTCCGGGCCGTGCAGCGCGTGCACGACGGCGTCGCCGTGCCCGTACGCCTTGGTGATCCGGCGCAGCTGGATGACGGGCGGGGGCGCCGCCGGGACGCGCTTGTCGATGACGTGACGCATGCTCAGCCCTTACCGCCCCGGCCGGCCCCGCCGCCGACGGCACCGCCGCCCCCGCCGCCGACGCCCGCCAGGCCTGCGCCGCCGCCCTGACCGCCGCGGCCCTGACCGCCGCCGACCCCCGGGAAGGAGGCGTTCGGGAAGCCGTTGCCGCCGCTGGTGGTGGGGAGTTCGACCTTGTCACCCTCCTTCAGCCCGGAGACCACCTGCACCGTGCTGTCGCCCTCGACGCCGACCCCGACGCTGACCCGCTCGCTGGAGCCGTCCGGGTGCACCACGGTCGCGGTGCGGCTGGTGCCGGTGCCGGAGAGGGCGGAGGTGGGCAGTGACAGCGCGCTGTCCGCCTCGCCGGTGATCACCTGGACGGTGGCGCTGAGGCCGGTGCGCAGCGCGCTGGTGTCGCCGCTGAGTTGGAGCGTGGCGGCGTACTGGACGGCGGTCGAGCCGGCGCTGCCGCCGCCGCTGCTGGGCAGCGAACTGACGGACAGGACACTGGCGTTGAGCTTGGTGTCGGACTGCGCGTTCAGGGTGACGGTGGCCGCCTCGCCCTTCTTGAGCTTGAGCGAGTCCAGTTCGGAGAAGTTGGCGGTGACCTGCATCCCGGTCGGGTTGGTCAGCACGATGAAGCCGCTCGGCGCGCCGCCCGAAGCGGTGCTGCCGGTGGACGACTTGCCGGTCGACCCGGCCGACCCGGCGGAACCGGAGGAGCCGGACGAGCCACCGGAGCTCGCGCCCACGGTGTCGCCGACCTTCGCCGAGACGGACGCGACCGTCCCGTCCACCGAGGCGGTCAGGGTGGTGCCGGTCAGCGCCGCCTGGGCGTTGGCGAGGGTGGTCTGCGCGGTGGCGACCTGCTGCTGGGCCTGGGCGACGGCCGCGTCGTCGACCTTGGTGGTGGTGATGGTGGTGGTCTGCGGAGCGGGCGTGCTGTTCGCGCCCGCTCCGCGTTCCCCACCACCACCGCCGTTGCCGCCGGCGCCGGAGGTCGCACCCGGCAGCGGCTGGGTGGTCGTGGTGGTGACACCGGCCTGCGCCTTGGTGAGGTTGGCGTTGGCCGTGGTGAGGGACGCCTGGGCGGCGTCCACCTGCTGCTGGGCGGCCGTGGTGTCGACGGTGGCGAGCAGCTGGCCCTTCTTGACGGCGTCCCCGACCGCGACCTTGACCGAGGTGAGCCGGCCGCCGGTGGCGAAGTCCTGGGCCGCGTCGGTCGGTGAGACCAGGGTGCCGGTTCCGGACACGGTGGCCAGGACCGTTCCCTTGGCCACGGTCGCCGTGCGGATCTGGGTCTTGCCGGCGGCGGCACTGGTGCCGCTGTTCACTGTGGCGTACACCAGGGCGGCACCGCCCAGGAGCGCCACGCCGAGCGCGGAGTTGACGAGGACGACGCCTCGCCGTCGCGGGAGCACCTTCATGCCGGACAGCTTTCCTGGGCGCTCTTGCGGAGCCCTGGGCGCGGGCTGGGAGAAGACTGACCGGGCGGATCCGGGCATTCCGGTCACACCGCCCGGTTCGTGCGGGCGCCTTGGCCGTGCCGTGGGCCGTCGTTGGCCGAACTCCCAGCGGGCTCCCAGTGAGTTCCGGTGATCTCCAGCCATCCGGCAGCGCGGCGTCGCGGCCGGCCCGTAGCGCCGGAAACGCCGCAGGGGCGCACCGCGAACCGGTGCACCCCTGCGACGGAACCTACGAAGGAACCTGCGAAATCTACGGAACCCGCGAAACAGCCGGTCAGAGCGTCTTGCGGAACGCCTCCGCCACCGAGAGGAAGATCGAGTTGCCCTCGGTCTCGCCGATCGAGATCCGGACGCCCTCCGGGAACGGCCTGACGATCACCCCGGCCTCGGCGCACGCGACGGCGAACTCCTGCGAGCGCTCGCCGAGGCCCAGCCAGACGAAGTTGGCCTGCGAGTCCGGGATCTCCCAGCCCTGGGCGCGCAGCGCGGCCACCACCCGGGTGCGCTCCTCGACCAGCGCGTCCACCCGCTCCAGCAGCGCCTGCTCGGCGCGCACCGAGGCGACGGCGGCGTTCTGGGCGAGCTGGCTGACGCCGAACGGGACGGCGGTCTTGCGCAGCGCGTTGGCCACCGGCTCGTGCGCGATCGCGAAGCCGACCCGCATGCCCGCGAGGCCGTACGCCTTGGAGAAGGTGCGCAGCACGCAGACGTTGGGGCGGTCCCGGTAGAGGTCGATGCCGTTGGGCACCTCGGGGTCGCGGATGAACTCGATGTACGCCTCGTCGACGACTACCAGGACGTCGGACGGGACGGCGTCCAGGAAGCGCTCCAGCTCGGCGCGGTGGATCACGTTGCCGGTGGGGTTGTTGGGGTTGCAGACGAACACCAGCCGGGTCTTCGGGGTGATCGCGGCGAGCATCGCGTCCAGGTCGTGGTCGCCGGCCTCGGTGATCGGCACCGGGACGGGGGTCGCGCCGGCGACCTGGGTGATGATCGGGTACGCCTCGAAGGAGCGCCAGGCGAAGACCACCTCGTCGCCGGGGCCCGCGGTGGCGAGGATCAGCGACTGGGCGACGCCGACCGAGCCGGTGCCGGTGGCGATGTGCTCGACGGGCACGCCGAAGCGCTCGGCCAGCACCTCGCTGAGCTCGCCGACGGCCATGTCGGGGTAGCGGTTGAGCGAGCCGGCCGCCGCGACCGCCGCCTCCAGCACGCCGGGCAGCGGGTCGTACGGGTTCTCGTTGGAGGACAGCTTGTACGCGTCGGCGCCGGCCGGCTTGCCGGGCTTGTAGGTGGGGATGCCGTCCAGGGTCGGCCGCAGCCGCGGGCCCTGCGCTGACGTACTCGTCACGGTCCTACTCCTTCTCGATGCTGTCCGCGCGCGTTCGGCACGCGTTCGGCGCGTGTTCGGCGCGTGTTCTCCGGTGCGGTCGCCCCCGCCACCTGTGGGATCGCCACCGTGCCCGGGATCTCGGAACGCGTCCGGGGCACCCCGGTCGGGTGCCTTGAACGATACCGACCGCGCTCACCCGTAGGGGTGAGATGCCCGGTCGGGTGACAGGCGCAGATCAGCCATTCTGCCGGGTTCCTTTGGCACATGTCAGAGGTAAGACGGCTGGTTTCGTGCGGGTATCGAAGGAGCGCACCCCGGCTCACTCTTGGAGAAACGTATCTCCAAGGGCTCCCGATGCGCCGGTCACAGACCCTTGTCAGGAGCCATACGATCGGTCCGCCATGACAGCAGCAGCCAACCAGAGCGGTCGGCGTCCCACCACCTCACGGCGTCTGGAGCGGGCCGGCATCCGGGATGTGGCAGCAGCCGCCGGAGTGTCGATCACCACCGTCTCCGACGCGCTGAACGGAAAGGGCCGCCTGCCCGACGAGACCCGCAGCCGGGTGCGCGAGGTCGCCGAACGCCTCGGCTACCGGCCCTCCGCGGCCGCCCGCACCCTGCGCACCGGACGGTCCGGCCTGATCGGGCTGACCGTCACGACCTACGGCGAAGAACCGTTCACCTTCACGGAGTTCGCGTACTTCGCCGAGATGGCCCGGGCCGCCACCAGCGCCGCCCTCGGCCGCGGCTACGCGCTGGTGGTGCTGCCCGCCTCCTCCCGCCACGACGTCTGGGGCAACATCGCCCTGGACGGCACCGTGGTGATCGACCCGCCCGACCAGGACCCCCTGGTCAGCGAGCTGTACCGGTCCGGCGTCCCGGTCGTCAGCGACGGCAAGCCCGGCAACTGCCCGGTCACCGCCTGGGTCGACAACGACCACGAGGCCGCCGTGCTCGGCATCCTCGACCACCTCTCCGAGGCCGGCGCCCGCCGCATCGGCCTGCTCACCGGCACCAGCACCGACACCTACACCCGGCTCTCCACCGAGGCCTACCTCGGCTGGTGCGCCAAGGTCGGCCAGGAGCCGGTCTACGAGGCCTACCCCGCGCACGACCCGGCCGCCGGCGCCGTCGCCGCCGACCGGCTGCTCGCCCGCCCCGACCGGCCCGACGCCGTCTACGGCCTGTTCGACCCCAACGGCACCGACCTGCTCGCCGCCGCCCGCCGCTACGGCCTGCGGGTCCCCGACGACCTGCTGCTGGTCTGCTGCAGCGAGAGCGACGTCTACGCCACCACCGAACCGCCGATCACCACGCTCTCCCTCAAGCCCCGCCGGATCGGCACCACCGTGGTCAACCTGCTCATCGACGCCATCGAGGGCGTCGACTCCGGGACGGGCGTCGACATCGCCCGGCTCTTCCCGCCGCGCTTCCGTACCGCCGGCACCGGCCCGCCACCGGGCACCCTGATGCCGACCGAGCTGATCGTCCGCGCGTCCTCCCTGCGCCGGAGCCCGCGCACCACCGTCAGCCCTCCCCGGCCCCCGGGCGAGGTCTAGACCATACCGAGCCGGGACAAAACGGACCTTGCGGGACGGCCCGGCTGACGCTCCGGAGGATTGGATACCCACCAGGTGACGACGCCGGGAGAGTGGTCTTCCTATGATGGGCGAATGACACCCGAGGACCGCTTCCCCGGGCCTGAACACCCCGACTCAGGCCCCCGCCACCAGCCGGACCTCGACGTGCTGCCGTACGGCACCTACTACGAACCGGAGCCCGCCACCGGCTACCCCGGCACGCCGTACGAAGCGGAGACCTACAGCGGCTACGGCGGAGCCCGCTACCTGGAGCAGCACTGGCCCGCCGACGGGCAGGACCACACCGTGCACGCCCCGGAGAACGCCCCGGTCTTCCACCAGGACCACCCCGGCTCCCACCAGGACCACCCCGGCTACGAGCCGACCCTGCCCGACCAGCAGTCCCCCGGCCACCAGGCCCCCGGCCACCAGGCCCCCGGCCGCGACGACCCGCCGACCATCGAACTCGGCCCGCCGCTGCCCGACCCCTCCGCGCCCAGCTACCCGTACCCCGCCCCCGGCCCCGGCGAGCCCCCCGGCCCGCTCTACGTCGTCGGCGACGTGCACGGCTACCTGGAGGAACTGCGCGCCGAGCTGCGCCACCAGGGCCTGATCGACGCCGAAGGCCACTGGTCCGCCGGCCGCTCCCGGATCTGGTTCCTCGGCGACTTCACCGACCGCGGCCCCGACGGCATCGGCGTCATCGACCTCGTGATGCAGCTCGCCGCCGAAGCCGCCGCCGCCGGCGGCTACTGCCGCGCCCTGATGGGCAATCACGAACTGCTCTTCCTCGGCGCCGCCCGGTACGGCGACGAACCCGTCCAGTCCACCGCCGGCACCGCCTCCTTCCTCGCCGCCTGGCGGCTCAACGGCGGCCAGCAGCACGACCTGGACCGCCTGGAGGGCCACCACATCAGCTGGCTCTCCCGGCTGCCCGCCATCGCGCTGGAGGACGGCCACCTGCTGCTGCACTCCGACACCACCGCGTACCTGGAGTACGGCGAGTCCATCCCCGACGTCAACGACGCCGTCCACAGCCTGCTCGCCGACGAGGGCGTCGACGAGTGGTGGGACTGCTTCCGCCGCTTCACCAAGCGCTTCGCCTTCCGCGGCGACGCCGGCCCGACGGCCGTCCACGAACTCCTCGACACCTACGGCGGCACCCGCATCGTGCACGGGCACAGCCCCATCCCGTACCTCACCGGCGCGGTGCACGCCGACGACGGCCAGCCGCCGCACATCCCCGGCCCCTACGTCTACGCCGACGACCTCGCGGTGGCCATGGACGGCGGCGTCACCATGGAAGGGCGCCTGCTCGTCGCCCGACTCCCCGTCAACTGAGGCCCGCGGGCCAGGGTCGATCGAACGGGCGTTCCCGGCGCCCGGGCCGCCGCACGCGCGCGGGCCGGGGCGCGAAATTCCGGAAACCGACTGTCAGCACGGCCGCGCCCGCCCCTACCATGAGGCACACCACACCCGGCCGCCCGTCCGGCGGCCCGCCTCCGCGCCCGTTTCGGCGCCCCTGAGGGTCCCGCGGCCCCTGGGGCGGAGCGAACCGGGGTGCGCATGAACGGGGTCCCCATGTCCAACCCCCCGCCGCTGCTCGCCGAGGACCGCCCGGAATACGAGCGCCTCCTCGCCGAAGCCCTGCGCGACCGCACCGTCCTCACCGCCCTGCGCGCCCCCGGCGCGCTCACCACCGACCAGCTGCGCATCCGCGCCCTGCGCGACGCCGACGCCATCGCCGCTGCGGCCGCCACCGAGTACGCGCACTACACCCGGCTGCGCGAGACCCTGCGCACCACACCCCCGCCGCCCCCGGGCGCCGAACCCATCGCCCCCGGACTGCTCACCCAACTGCGCTCCGCCAACGGCGGCGCCGGGCTCTTCCCCGTCCTCACCGTGCTCACCCCGGTCCTCGCCTGGACCGCCGCCCTCGTCCTGCTGCTCATCGGCTACCTGCTGCGCGCCGCCAACCCCGACCTCACCCTCGCCCGCAGCCTCGTCACCGCCGGCTGGGTCGCCCTCGCCGCCGGAGTCGCCGCGATGGCCATCGGCATCATCGGACTCGTCCTCACCGCCATACGCGACGGCGGCGCCGCCGCCCCGGCCGGCACCGACCCCGAACTCGCCGCCGAACTCGCCGACGCCCGCCGCGAATGGCGCACCGCGCTGCGCGACCGCGGCCTGCTCCCCTACCTGCACACCCACCTGCCCGCCGTCCCCGCCGGCGCCCCCGACTTCACCAGCCCGGGGTACACCTCACCCGACTTCTCCAGCCCGGGCCCCGTCCCCACCGCCGACTACACCTCGCCCGACTTCACCAGCCCCGGCACCGTCCCCACCCCGGCCCCCGACTTCACCGCCCCCGGCTACACCAGCCCCGCCTTCACCAGCCCCGACGACGTCACCTGAACACCGGACACCGGCGGCCGCCCGCCCAGCAGCCGCTCGCCCAGCGCCCGCTGGCCGCGCGCGAGCCACCCCACCGGCCAGCGCAGCAGCACGTACAGGCAGAGCCCCCAGCCGGCCGCGTGCACCGCCCACACCCCGGCCATGGTCGGGCCGCCCCAGGCCTGGTGGTAGTCCGTGTCCAGGTACCAGACCGGGTACCCGAAGTTCCGCACCGAGTTGAAGAGCGAGTACCCCACCAGCAGGAACGCCGCCGCGTCCAACGGCAACCCGAGCGCCGCCCGCCCCAGCACCCGGCCACCGGTCCAGCCCCGGCCCCCGGACACCCACGCCTGCCACCGCGCGGCCCGACCGGGCCGGCCGGCGAGCACCAGCGCCGCCCCCACCACCCCGGCCGGCAACGCCAGGAAGGCCCGGGCGGCGGTGCTGGTCTGACGGCGGATCGCGGACATCTTCGGGCTCCTCACCCTCGTTCGGCTGTTGGCCTCACCCTCCCGTGACACCGACCGGGCGGTCGTCACACCACGGGGCCGGATCAACCGTCATACCCCGGTACGACGTCCGGTGGTGTGCCGCTGCTCCCCCGCACGGGGGAGCCGGTTCCCCCCGGGTGCAGACCGTCGTCTTCCGGCTCGGCTCACCGGGTTCCGGTGGGCAACAGCCGTCAGGAGGTCAGCAGTTCGGCCGCCGGGGTGTGGTTGCCGGTCGCGGACGCCCCCGCCATCGCCGTGGAGGCCTTCTCCGGGTCGGTACGGGGCGGCACCACCAGGAGGAGGAAGTGATCCTGGAATCCCCGGGTGACGCTGATGGTCGCGTGGCTGCTGGTGAGCCAGTTGACCCTGATCAGGAGGCCGTTCACCACGACGGACCGGGGCACGCCGTCCCAGGCCGAGGTGTCGAGGCCCACCCGGATGATGCGCCCCAGGTGGGCGCCGAGCGCGGTGACCAAGTCCGGCAGTTCGGCCAGCACCCGGTTCGAACGCGGCCACCAGGCGCCGTCGAAGACCCCGCCCCGCGACATCGTCGGCTCCAGCACCAGACGTGGCAGCAACGGGACGCCGGGCACGGACCACGGCCCGGGGGTGGCGGGAACAGGGAGGGGGATCGGCAGCATCAGAAGCCGCCCGTCCGGTCCGCAGGGACCTGTCATGACCTAGGGCGACACCAGCGCCGGTACCGGTATACGGAATGTCCTCGGTTGTCTCCCAACGGTACTCCGCGGCACCCTCCGACGGGCCTCCCGTCACGGGAGTACGCTCGAAGACATCCAGGGCATTCCGCATCCCGGTACCCGTTCCGGCTTCGTTCTGGGTGAAGGGTCGTCCGAGCCGTTCCGGCCGGGCACCCGGGGACGGGAAGCGGTGACCACCGTGACCACTCACGCCCCGCAGGCGGCACGCACCGGGCACGGCCTCACGGTCGCCGACGCGATGGAGCCCTGCGAGTACCAGATAGCCGACGACAGCACCGTCGACCAGGCCAACGACATCCTGCGCGGCGCCCACGTCGAGTACCTGCTCGTCCGCGACCACGACGGCCGGTGCGAGGGGCTGGTCACCCGCACCGGGCTCCACACCTTCCTGGAGCACCCCCGGACCACCGAGCGGACCTCGATCGGCGCCACCGTGCACCAGCGCGGCCCGTTCGCCTGGCCGGCCCTGGGCCTGGCCCTGGCCGCGATCACGATGCGGATCAAACGCATGGCGGTCTGGCCCGTCGTCGACGACGACGGCTACATCCTCGGCATCCTCACCGCCGACCGCGCCACCGGCCTCCTCGAACCCGCCCCCGCCCTCGCCTGACCCGCACCGCACCGACGAAGGCACCGCTGAGGCGCGCTGCTCCGGCTAGGGGCCGATCGAGGCGAAGACCTCGATGTCGCACTTCGCCGCGCCGCTGCGCCTGATCCTCGCGTCACTGGTGATCAGCGGTACGCCGAGGGCTTCCGCCAGGGCGACGTACTGGGCGTCGTAGGCGCTGAGGTTGGCATGCAGCTTCTTCACCCTGTCCCAGAACGCCAGCGTCTCCCGCTTGGCGATGGGAAGCATCCGGTAGGCGGCGACCGCTCGTTCCACTTCCCGCTCGGTCAGCTTGCCGCCCCGCTGCATGCCGAGAAGGGCCGACTGGATCTCGTAGTCCAGGAGGGTGGGGGCGTAGACGTCCCCCGCCGCGGCCACCCGGCCCCGGACGAGTTCCCCGTCCGGGCCGTGCGCCGTGAGGACCAGGACCAAGGCGGAACAGTCGATGACGATCAACGCCCGGCTCGCCCCTCGTCGATGGCCGCGACGACGTCGGCGGCACTGACGCGGGCGGTGGTCTCGCGGTCCAGCCGCGCCATCATCTCCGCCATCGTGGGCCTGGACGTCTCCCTGGCAATCAGGTCCTGCATGAACGCCTGCAGCGACTTGCCGGCCTGGGCGGCGCGGACCTTCAGAGTCTGGATCTGGTCGTCCGGGACGTCCCGGATGGTGAGCGCTGTCATGTCTGCATTCTAGCGCCGATGCCTGCACAATGCAGATATCCAAGCCCGGGCTGTTCGACCGCCGAGCCCTCCCCCGCATCCGGGGGAGGGCTCGCCGTGCGCGGCAGCCTCAGTCGGCGAGGGGGAGGTAGACGCGGTTGCCCTGGGCGGCGAACTCGGCGGACTTCTCCGCCATGCCCGCCAGGGCCTCGGCGTCAAACTCGGTCTCCACGGCGCTGGAACCGTCACCGTGCTCGGCGCGGATCTTCTGACTGATCTTCATCGAGCAGAACTTCGGGCCGCACATGGAGCAGAAGTGGGCCGTCTTGGCGGGTTCGGCGGGGAGGGTCTCGTCGTGGAAGGCGCGGGCGGTCTCCGGGTCGAGGGCCAGGTTGAACTGGTCCTCCCAGCGGAACTCGAAGCGGGCGTCGGAGAGGGCGTCGTCCCAGTCCTGGGCGCCGGGGTGGCCCTTGGCGAGGTCGGCGGCGTGAGCGGCGATCTTGTAGGTGATCACGCCGGTCTTGACGTCGTCGCGGTTGGGCAGGCCCAGGTGCTCCTTGGGCGTGACGTAGCAGAGCATCGCGGTGCCCCACCAGGCGATCATCGCGGCGCCGATGCCCGAGGTGATGTGGTCGTAGCCGGGGGCGACGTCGGTGGTGAGCGGGCCGAGGGTGTAGAACGGCGCCTCGTCGCAGATCTCCTTCTGGAGATCCATGTTCTCCTTGATCTTGTGCATCGGGACGTGGCCCGGGCCTTCGATCATCACCTGGACGTCGCGCTCGCGGGCGATCCGGCCGAGTTCGCCGAGGGTCTGCAGTTCGGCGAACTGCGCCTCGTCGTTGGCGTCCGCGATGGAGCCGGGGCGCAGGCCGTCGCCGAGCGAGAAGGTGACGTCGTAGCGCGCGAGGATGTCGCAGAGCTCCTCGAAGTTGCTGTAGAGGAAGTTCTCCTGGTGGTGCGCCAGGCACCAGGCGGCCATGATCGAGCCGCCGCGCGAGACGATGCCGGTCTTGCGGCGGGCGGTCAGCGGGACGTACCGGAGCAGGACGCCGGCGTGGACGGTCATGTAGTCGACGCCCTGCTCGCACTGCTCGATGACGGTGTCCCGGTACACCTCCCAGCTCAGGTCCTCGGCCTTGCCGTCGACCTTCTCCAGGGCCTGGTAGAGCGGCACGGTGCCGATCGGCACGGGGGAGTTGCGCAGGATCCACTCGCGGGTGGTGTGGATGTTGCGGCCGGTGGAGAGGTCCATGACGGTGTCGGCGCCCCAGCGGGTGGCCCAGGTCATCTTCTCCACCTCCTCCTCGATCGAGGAGGTGACGGCGGAGTTGCCGATGTTGGCGTTGATCTTCACCAGGAAGTTGGTGCCGATGATCGCCGGCTCCACCTCGGGGTGGTTCACGTTGACCGGGATGACGGCCCGGCCGCGGGCCACCTCGGCCCGCACGTACTCGGGGGCGAGGCCCTCGCGCAGCGCCACGAACTCCATCTCGGGGGTGACCACGCCCCGCTTGGCGTAGGCGAGTTGGGTGACGGCGGCACCGCCGCGGCCGCGCAGGGGGCGGCGCGGGCGGCCCGGGAAGACGGCGTCCAGGTTGCGCAGGTTCCCGCCGCGCGGCGAGGTGTGCTTGATCCCGTCGTCCTCGGGGCGGGCCTCGCGGCCGTCGTACTCCTCGACGTCGCCGCGCAGGCGGATCCAGGCGTCGCGCAGGGCGGGCAGGCCGCGCCGCACGTCGGGTTCGTAGGCCTGGTCGGTGTACGGGCCGGAGGTGTCGTACAGCGGGACGGTCCTGCCGTTGGTGAGCTGCACCTCGCGGTACGGGACCCGCAGGTCGGGCCGGGACCCTTCGCGGTAGGCCTTGCGCCAGGCCGGGGTGGGGTAGCCGGTGCCGGCGCTGGTGACGGAGGCGGTGGCGGCCTCGCCGGTCTCGCTGCCGCCGGCCTCGGTGCCGCTGTTCCCGGTGCTGCGGGCAGGCTGCGGCTGTGCTTCGAACGTGGTCATCTGACCTCAAACTCCCTACGCCGGCATTACCCGGTCAGGTTCCTGCGGTCGACGCAGCCGTCGGTCCGTCCGTCGACGTTCCGGTCAGCGCCCTCTCAGCCCGGTGCTCCGAGCTCCCGCGTCGGCAGGCGGTGTTGCCTGCACATGACGCCCAACACCGTAGCGAGCCGATCGCCGCAGGTCCAGCACGCCTCCGGCCGGCCGGACGCCGCGCCGGGGAAGCCGATAGGGGCCGCCCCCCCCCGCCGGGGGGCGCGCGGGCGGGCCCCCCCCCCCCCGCGCGGGGGGGG
>NZ_JBHWIJ010000015.1:25266-27514 GCF_042732255.1 Kitasatospora sp. NPDC059803
GCCGCCGCCCCGGCCCCCCCTACGCCCCCCCCCCCCTACCGGCGGGCCCGGGCCTCGGGCGGTTGCTCAGCCCTTGGCGGCCTTCTTCACCAGGACCACCACGGCGGCGGCGATACCGGCGACGACCAGCACCTTGATCATGATGCTCAGCAGGGCGCCGACGACACCGAAGACGAATCCCACGATGTTCCAGAGCAGCACCAGGACCAGCACCGGGATGACGATGTTCCGCACCCAGGAGGGCAGCGACTTCCAGAGCTCAGCCATGACCGTTCCTTCTCTCCCCGTGGGGTCGGCTGCCGTCCGGTGCCGCATCCCGCTTGCTTTCGGTACTTCGATCGTACGGGGACACGAGTGCCGGAACGAGGCCCGATGGCCCGGAGAGAACCCCTAGATCACCCCGACCCGGGGCCCCGGGGAGACCCGGGTACGGGCCTCGGGGACGACCCCCGGGAAGGGCGCCGCACCGCCTGCGACCAGTGGTCAGACCGGCCAGCGCTCGCCGCGCCAGGCGGCGTCCCAGAACATCCACTCGTAGCGCGAGGTGGTCGTGAAGTGCTCGACGACCCGGCGCCGTTCGGCCGGGGAGATCTCCTCGCCGAGGCGGTCGGTGAGCGCCAGCACCCGGCGGACGACGGACTGGAACGCCTCGTCGCCGTAGGTGGCGATCCACTTGGCGTACAGCGGGTCGGGGGAGCCCTGGGCGAGCAGCGCCTCGCCGACCCGGGCGTAGATCCAGTAGCAGGGCAGCACCGCGCCGACGGCCTCGGCGAAGGAGCCGCCGTAGACGGTGGCCAGCAGGTAGCTGGTGTAGGCCCGGGTGGTGGGCAGCACCGGTTCGGCGGCGGCCTGCTCGGCGCTGCCGCCGAAGGCGGTCAGGAACTCGGCGTGCATGCCCTGTTCGGCGGCCAACGCACCGACCGCGTCGTCGGCGAAGGCCCGCACGTCCTCCTCGCCGGGCGCCTTGGCGGCGCAGACGGCGAGCGCGCGGGCGTAGTCGCGCAGGTAGTGCGAGTCCTGGACGACGAAGTGGCGGAAGGCCGCACGCGGCAGGGTGCCGTCGGTGAGGCCGCCGATGAAGGGGTGGGCGAGGATCTCGGCGTACACCGGCTCGATGGCCGCCCAGAGTTCTTCCGTCAGGCTCTTGCTCATGCCCAGGACCCTAGACGGTCTGCCCCAAGCCGGTCTCCGGTCGGCCCCCGGCAGGTCCGCAGACGGTCAGCCCTCGGGCGGGGAGAACACCACCAGGACCCGCAGCTCCTCGGTGACGTGGTGGAAGCGGTGCTCGGTGCCGGCCGGGACGTAGACGACGGTGCCGCGCCCGACCGTGGCGGTCTCGGCGCCGACGGTCAGTTCGGCGCGGCCGCTGATCACCTGGTAGATCTCGTCCTGGTCGTGCGCGGTCTGCGGGTCGGTGTCGCCGGGGGAGAGCGCGTAGAGCCCGGCGGACATCCGCGGTTCGCGCAGGAAGCGCAGGTACGCGCCGTCGTTCGCCGCGCGTTCGACGTCCAGTTCGTCCAACCGGAACAGCTTCACCGCTGCTCCCCTCCTTCGTCCATCCACCGTGCGGGCCACGGGCATTCAACACCACGGGCGCCGGACCGGGGGCGCCAAGATGTCCGGCGGGAGCGCCAACATGTCCGAGGAGAGCTTCCCCCGGGGCGGCGGGGCCTGCCAGGCTTGGGCGTCATGAAGGGTTTCCTCATCAAGACAGTGATCAACGCGGTGGCCATCTGGGTCGCCGCCTGGATCGTCAACGGTATCCAACTCGCGAGCGGCAAGGCCGACCTGGGACACAAGGCCCTGACGGTGGTCGCCGTCGCCGTGGTCTTCGGCCTGGTCAACTTCCTGATCAAGCCGCTGGTCAAGCTGTTCTCGTTCCCGCTGTTCATCCTCACCCTGGGGCTGATCACCTTCGTGATCAACGCCCTGATGCTGTGGCTGACCTCCTGGGCCGCGGGCAAGCTGCACCTGGACTTCAACGTCACGGGCTTCGTGCCGGCGCTGCTCGGCTCGCTGATCATCAGCCTGGTCTCGTGGGGGCTGCACCTGGCCCTGGACGACGACTGACCTCGGCCGTGGCCGGGCACCGACTGGCCGAACCCGACCTGGCCGGGGCCCGTCCGGCCGGACACGAGCGGGGCCCCGGCCGCGGGGGGGGGGGCGCGGCCCGAGGGGGCGGGCGCCCCCGGGGGGCTGGCGGGGCGGGCCCCCGACCGCCTCGCCCGGCTGGAGAAGGGCCTCACCG
>NZ_JBHWIJ010000015.1:27524-38141 GCF_042732255.1 Kitasatospora sp. NPDC059803
CCCGAACCCGCCCGGGCCGGACCCCGCCCGCCCGACCCGGAGGGGGGCCCGCGCCGGGGTGGTTCACCCGGCGCGGGCCCCTTCGTCGGTGGCGGCGGCGCGGCCACCGCTCACCCCGCGTTCTCACATCCCCGGAGGATGTCCGCGAGCTGGGCGTCGAGTTCCTGCCCGGTGATCTCCTGGCCCATCGGCACCAGCCGGTCGGTGCGCGCCAGGAAGGCGACCAGCGGCGGCGCCGAGGCCCGCAGCAGGGCGTCCCCCTCGGGGGAGTGCAGCACGATGCAGACCTCGGTGAGCTCCTCGCCGACCGGGTGGATGTGCACGTCGCCCTCGCCGGAGGGCCGGCTGATGCCGTCGAGCAGCAGCTCGCGCGCGAACACCCAGGTGACGGGTTCGTCGCCGGGCAGGTGGAAGGTGAACCGGACGGCGTACGGGTCGTCGGGCTCGTACGCCAGGTCCACCACGATGCGGAAGGAGAGCTCGTGCGAGACCACGAGATTCATCACCAGGTGTCCCTGGACTGTGCTGTGCTGCATGGCGCCAGTACCTCTCGTGGGGCGTGGGGGGGGCGGCCGGGTGGGCCGTGGGGTGGAGGGCGGTGGGCTTCGGATGCGGGGGGCTTCGGGCGTGGGGCCGGGATCGTCAATTGCTGGGCTTGGGGCGGTTTCTGACGGTTTTGTGCAACCAATCCCTGTTAGATCACCATCGTCCACGTTTGGGGACGTAGTGGACAAGGTGTGCTTTTTCAAATGGTGAACGGACGGGATCCGTACCGGCGCGAGGAGCGTCAGAGGACGAACGACGGGCCCATCGCGCCCACGCTGCGCCGCAGTTGGCCGGCGACGACGGTCAGCCGGTCGGCCTGTTCGACCGGCAGCGACAGGGCCATGGTGGCGACCATCGGCCCGACGGTGATGGGGACGGCCGCGCAGACGGTGCCGAGCGCGTACTCCTGACGTTCCAGGACGGGCATGGTCGGCCGCAGCGAGGCGAGCCGGCGCAGGACGGCGGCCTCGCCGGTGACGGTGGAGGGGGTGAGCCCGACCGGCGGGTGGCGGGCGAGGTGGTCACGGCGCTCCTCCTCGGACAGTTGGCCGAGCAGGCACTGGCCGATGGCGTGCGCGTGGCCGGTGGCGCGGAGGTCGGCCCAGGGCTGGACGGCGGGGCGACCGGGGTCGTCGGCGACGTCCACCACGTGGATCTCGCCGTCCCGGTAGAGCGCGAAGTAGACCGGGGCCCCGAGTTCGTCCCGTAACCGCTGCATCCGCGCGCGCAGGTCGTGCCGGTCGGACTGCCGGTCGTCGGCCCGGCCTATGCCGTTGACCGACTCCCCGTAGAAGAACCGGCCGTCGGAGCGCCGGAGGTAGCCCTCGTGGGTGAGGGTGCGCAGCAGGTGGTAGGCGGTGCCGAGCGGCAGTCCGGCGGCGCGGGCCAGTTGCTTGGCGGTGGCGCCCTGCCGGAATCCCCCGACGGCCTCCAGCAGCCGCAGCGCCCGCTGGACGGAGCCGATCAGGGTGGGGCCGCGGCCCTTGCCCGGAGAGGTCGACGGCGAGGAGGACGGCGAGGTGGGCGTCGGCGGGCTGCCGGGCGGCGAGGTGGGCGTCGGCGACCTGGCGACGCGCCCGGTGCGGACCGTCCTGGACGGCTCTGCGATCTGATCCATGGCCACGTCCATCCCCCAGCCCGAGTCAATGCACAGAAAGGGCATCCGGAGCGAAGCCCTCCGATCTGCCCGATAGTGGCTCATTGCAGCACAGGGATGACCTCCCTGCAATCACTCTTACAGCGATCACTCGGCAAAATCCTTCGATTCGAAGGTAAATATCAGAATCGATCGACATTTGGAAGATCAGTTCAAGATTCACCTTCGCTATCCAAGATCTATCCGCAGTTACTCCCCGCCCCCGAACGGACGCACCGGTTCGGGCGGGTTTCGGCCGGACCGTCCCGCGGGAGACTCCCGCACAACGCTCCAGCCCCGGAGGTCGCCATGGGCCCCGACAACCGAACCCCGCCGCCCCGCCCGGTGGTGAAGCGCACCGCGCGGGCGATCCTGCTGGAGCTCGACCCGGACGACCCGTACGGCCCGGCCTCGATCGTGCTGATCCGGCGGGTCCGGCCCGGCTCGCCCCAGCCGTACTGGATCACTCCCGGCGGCGGAGTCGAACGCGGCGACCGCACCGTGGTCGAGGCGCTGCACCGCGAGGTGGACGAGGAACTCGGCGGCAAGATCGTCGACGTGGTGCCCGCCTTCGTCGACACCATCAGCCACACGCACCATGACGACGGCACCCTGCTCCACCCGCACGGGGTCAAGGTGCAGCACTTCTTCGCCTGCCGGCTCGCCTCGATGGACCTCAGCCGGCGGCACGGCCCCGAGGTGGACGAGCCCAACGGCGAGTACCAGGTGGTCCGGCTGCCGTTCACCCGCGAGGGGGTGACCTCCGTCAACGTCGTCCCGCCCCGGCTGCGGGCGTACCTGGCGGCCAACATCGAGGGCGTCCGTGCGCTGCTCGCCCCGGACCTCGGCTGACCGACCGATCACCCCGCCGCCCGCTCACCCCGCCGCGAGGTCGCCCACCAGATCGTGCCGGATCCGCTCGGCCGGCACGCCCGAGCGCAGCAGCACCCCGACGCCCCGGCGGACCATCGCGGGCGGCCCGCTGAGGAACGCCTCCCGCCCGGCCCACGGCCCGAACCGCCCTACCACCTCGGGGAGTTCGCCGGTCAGCGCGCCCTCGGCCGACCCGGTGCCGGAGAGCACCGGCCGCACTGTGAGCCACGGCAGCCGCCGGGCCAACTCGTCCAGCCCGTCCAGCTCGTACAGATCGGCGGCGCGGCGGGCCCCGTAGAACACGTCGACGGCGCCGACCGGCGTGCCGCGCTCGGCCACCTCCTCGACCAGCGCGCGGATCGGCGCGATGCCGGTGCCGCCGCCGAGGCAGAGCAGGTCCGCGCCGGCGACGTGGTCGGCGGTCATCGTGCCGGCCGCCGGGCCCAGCCGCAGGACGTCCCCGGGCGCGGCCCGGTGGACGAGCGCGTTGCTCACCCAGCCCGCCTGGACGGCCTTCACGTGGAAGGTCAGCAGCCCGTCCGGCCGGGGGGCCGAGGCGAACGAGAAGTGCCGCCAGACCCGCGGCCACCAGGGCGTCTCCAGACTGGTGTACTGCCCGGCCCGGTACGGGTACGCCTGGTCCGGCCGGACGGTGATCACCGCGACGTCCCGGGTGCGACGCTCGTGCCGGACCACCTCGCCCTGCCACCAGGGCGGCGAGGTGCGGGCGGCGTCCTCGGCGGCCTCGATCATGATCGAGGAGACCAGCCGGTAGACCCGGCGCCAGGCCAGCTCGGTCTCGGCGTCCCACCGGCTGCCCGCGTACCTGGCCAGCGCCTGCACCAGGCACTCGCCCACCGGGCCGTAGTGGCCGGTCAGCGTGCCGTACCGGCGGTGGCCGCGGCCGAGCGCGCCGAGGTAGACGCGCAGGCCGGCCGGGTCGTCGGCGCTGCGGGCGGCGGCCAGCAGCGCGCGGAACAGGCGGTCCCGCTGGACGTCCATGGCGGCGGGGAAGAGCGCCCGGACCTCGGGGTGGTGCAGGAAGATCAGCGCGTAGAAGTGCGCGGTGGCGCGGTCGGCGACCGGCTCGACGACCGCCAGGCTGGCCCGGATCAGCTCCACGTCCCGTACGGTGAGCGGCTGTTCGACGGCGGAGGCGCCGCGGCCGGGGGCGCCGCGGTCGGGGGCGGGCAACGGGGCCGACAGTTGGGTCGGCCGGCCCTCGGAAGGCTCCTGCGCGGCCCAGGCTCTGGTCCAACTGTCGCCGGGTCCAGCCCAGTTGAGGCCGGGAGCATCGGTGAACAGCGGCCGGAACGCGGGGGCGGCAGGCGGCTCGGCAGGCGGCTCCGGGTAGCCGGGCGCGGAGACGGCCGGCGGCTGCACCGGCGGGGCGGGCACCCACGGGAGGGCGGGCACCGCCGGGAGGACGGCCGTCGGCGCCTCGGCCGGGATCTGCGGCGGGAGGTCCGGCGGGTCCAGCGGCATCGGCGGCCGTTCGGGCCCCGCCCCGGCCGCCCTCGCGGCTGCCATCCCGGCCGCCATCCCGGCCGCCGTCACCTCGGCCGTCACGTGCGCCGTCGGGTCCGCCGCCGCGTCCGCCGGGAGCTCCGGCAGGCCCGGGACGGAGGCGGCGCCCGCCGAGCCGTACCCGGTGCGGACCAGAAGTGTTCTGCGGGACTTCACCGCAACGTTTCGAGTACCCAAGAGAATCGTTTCGCCTCCGGCCGCCCTGCGCCACCACCTGGCTTGTCTCTGCTGGCGCCTAGGCAGCGTGGCACGCCCGAACTGCTCATCCGACAAATCACGCGAAGCCCGGACACCCGGGCCCGGGACGCGCTACTCTCCCTCGATTCACGCCCCGTCGCCCTGGGTGCGGAGCACGCCACCCAGGGCGACCGAGCCGTGCTCAGAGCTGCCGCAGCAGCGTCCCCGGCCGCTCCACGCAGTCCGCGACGAACCGCAGGAAGCCGCCCGCCGTCCCGCCGTCGCAGACCCGGTGGTCGAAGGTGAACGACAGCTGCACGACCTCGCGCACCGCCAACTCCCCCTCGTACACCCAGGGTTTGGCGACGATCCGGCCGACCCCGAGCATCGCCGCCTCGGGGTGGTTCAGGATCGGGGTGGAGCCGTCCACGCCGAACACCCCGTAGTTGTTCAACGTGAAGGTGCCGCCGGTCAGTTCGGCCGGCGTGAGCGAGCCGTCGCGCGCCGCCTCGGTCAACCGGACCAGCTCCTCGCCGAGTTGCTCGGTGGTGCGGGCGTGGGCGTCCCGCACCACCGGGACGACCAGGCCCCGCTCACCCTGCGCGGCGAAGCCCAGGTGCACCGCCGAGTGCCGGATGATGCCCGAACCATCCTCCGTCATACTGGAGTTGAGCTCCGGGAAGCGGGCCAGCGCGACCGTACAGATCCGGGCGAGCAGCGCCAGCACGCTCACCTTCGGGCCCGGGGCGGCATTCAACTGCCGCCGCAACAGCATCAGTTCGGTGGCATCGGTGTCCACCCAGCAGGTCACGGCGGGGATCTCCCGGTGGCTGCGGCTGAGCTTCTCGGCCACCGCCTTGCGCAGCCCGCGCAGCGGGACGACGCCCTCCCGCGCCACCGGCGCCGGAGCCGTCGGGGCCGCCGCCTTCACCGCGACCGCCCGTTCGACGTCCGCGCGCATGATCAGCCCGTCCGGGCCGCTGCCGGAGAGCGCGGCCAGGTCGACCCCCTGCTCCCGGGCCAGCCGCCGCACCAGCGGCGAGATCACCGGCACCACGCCCGGAACGGTCCGCACCACCAGCGCGGGAGCAGCAACAACAACCGGAACAGCAACAGGAACGACAGCAGGAACAGCACCCCCCACCCGGCGCCGCCGCCCGCCCTTCCCCGGCTCGGCGACCCCATACCCGACCAGCGGCCGCTCCACCTCCGCCGCCGCCTCGGCCAGCATCCCGGCCGCCGCCTCGACCAGCAGCGAGGCCCCGTCCGCCGGAGCCACCGCGACCGTCACCAGCGGCGCGCCCACGGCGATCTCCTCGCCCTCCTCGCCGTACCGGGCGGTGACCACCCCGCCGTACGGGCAGGGCACCTCCACCACGGCCTTGGCGGTCTCCACCTCCACCACCGGCTGGTCGACCGCGATCACCTCGCCGACCTCGACCAGCCACCGCACCACCTCGGCCCCGGTGAGTCCCTCACCGAGGTCGGGCAGCCGGAACTCGCGCACGACGGGCATCATCCTCGGTCCTCCCACTGCAGCCGGGCGACCGCGTCCAGGATCCGGTCCACCCCGGGCAGGTGGTGGTGCTCCAGCATCGGCGGCGGGTACGGGATGTCGAAGCCGGTCACCCGCAGCACGGGCGCAGCCAGGTGGTGGAAGCAGCGCTCGGTGACCCGGGCGGCGATCTCCGCGCCGGTACCACCGAAGCCGCTCGCCTCGTGCACCACCACGGCCCGGCCGAGCGAGCGCACCACCCGGCAGACCGTCTCGTCGTCGAACGGCACCAGGGTGCGCAGGTCCAGCACCGCGAGGTCCCAGCCCTCGGCCTTCGCCGTCTCGGCCGCCTCCAGGCAGACCGGCAGCGAGGGCCCGTAGGTGATCAGCACGGCGGAGGTGCCGGGCCGCCGCAGCACGGCCCGGCCGATCGGCTCGACCGGCGCGGCCGGGTCGAACCCGTCCTTGCCCCAGTAGAGCCGCTTGGGCTCCAGGAAGACCACCGGGTCGTCGGAGGCGATCGAGGCCCGCAACAGCCCGTACGCGTCGGCGACCGTCGCCGGGGTGACCACGTGCAGGCCGGGGGTGGCCGCGTAGTACGCCTCGGAGGCGTCGCTGTGGTGCTCGACGCCGCCGATGCCGCCGCCGTACGGGATGCGGACGGTGATCGGCAGCGGGAGCCGGCCGGCCGTGCGGTTGCGCATCTTGGCGACGTGCGAGAACAGCTGCTCCAACGCCGGGTAGGCGAAGGCGTCGAACTGCATCTCGACGACCGGGCGCAGCCCGTACATCGCCATGCCGATCGCGGTGCCGAGGATGCCGGCCTCAGCCAGCGGGGTGTCCAGGCAGCGGTCGGGGCCGAACTCGGCGGTCAGCCCGTCGGTGATCCGGAAGACGCCGCCGAGCGCGCCGACGTCCTCGCCGAGCACGTGCACCGCCGGGTCCTCGCGCAGGGCGTCGCGCAGCGCCGCGTTGAGCGCCTGCGCCATGGTCGCCGTACGGGTCGGTGTGGCCGTCTGGTTCATCAGTGCTGCACCTCGGCCTCGGCGGCCAGCTCGGCGGACAACTGGGCGGCCTGTTCCCGCAGTTGCGGGGTCGGCTCGGCGAAGACATGGGTGAACAGCGCCATCGGGTCCAGCTCGGGGTCGGCGTGGAACTCGGCCCGCATCCGGGCCGCCAGCGCCTCCGCCTCGTCGGCCGCCGACTGCACCAGCGCGTCGTCCAGGACGCCGAGTTCGCGCAGCGAGCGGTCCATCAGCAGGATCGGGTCGTACTCCCGCCAGGCGGCCACCTCCGGATCGGTGCGGTAGCGGGTGGCGTCGTCGGCGTTGGTGTGCGCCTCGACCCGGTAGGTGAGCGCCTCGACCAGGGTCGGGCCGCCGCCGGTCCTGGCCCGCTCGACCGCCTCGGTCAGGACGCCGTGCACGGCGGGCGCGTCGTTGCCGTCCACCAGCCGGCCCGGCATGCCGTAGCCGACGGCCTTGTGGGCGAGGGTGGGCGCGGCGGACTGCGCGCTGAGCGGGACGGATATCGCGTAGCCGTTGTTCTGCACCAGGAAGACCACCGGTGCCTGGAGCACCGCGGCGAAGTTCAGCGCCTCGTGGAAGTCGCCCTCGCTGGTGCCGCCGTCACCGAGCATGGCCAGTGCGACCACCGGCTCGCCGGCCAGCCGGGCGGCGTGCGCCAGCCCGACGGCGTGCGGGGCCTGGGTGGCGAGCGGGGTGCAGAGCGGGGCGGTGCGGGTGGCGCGCGGGTCGTAGCCGGTGTGGGCGGTGCCGCGCAGCAGGGTCAGCGCCTCCAGCGGGTCGACGCCCCGGGAGACCACCGCGAGGGTGTCGCGGTAGCTGGGGAACAGCCAGTCGGCCTCGCCGAGCACCAGCGCGGCGGCGACCTGGCAGGCCTCCTGGCCGGTGGACGCCGGGTAGACGGCCAGCCGGCCCTGCTTGGTCAGGGTGGTGGCCTGCTGGTTGAAGCGGCGGCCGACCACCAGGCGGCGGTACAGCTCGCGCAGCAGTGCGGGGTCGTACTTCTCCAGCGCGGGGGTGCCGAGCACCCGGACCGGTGAGGCGTCCGGGAGCAGGGGGGCCGGGTCGGTCCGCGGGGCGGTGGCCCCGGGGGTCCAGCCGGGCACCGCCGTGTGGTGTCTGTGGTCGAGAACGGTCATCTCGGGGCACCTCCTGGGGTGGCGGGGGCTCCCTACCGATTGTTCGGTCGTCTGTTCATCTTGACCAGAAGCGTGACAAGGTGGTGGACATTCGGCCTGAGCGGCGGTCGACTGGTGGCAGTGTGTCCAATCGGCGAGGGTGGGGGGTCATGTCGGCTGAACAGATGTCCAGACTCGACCGGGTCGACCGTTCGATCCTGCGGCTGCTGCAGCAGGACGGCCGCGCCTCGATCCGCTCGGTGGCCGAGCGGGTGCACGTGTCCCGGGCGAACGCCTACGCCCGGATCTCCAGGATGGTCGAGGACGGCATCATTCGCGGCTTCACCGCCCGCGTCGACCACGAACGGGCAGGTCAGGGCGCGTCCGCGTACATCACCCTGAAGATCGTCCAGAACTCCTGGCGTACGGTCCGGGAGCAGCTGCTGCAGCTCCCCGGGGTCGCCCACATCGCCCTGGTCGGCGGAGACTTCGACGTCCTGCTGCTGGTGCACACCGCGGACAACCACGCGCTGCGGGAGCTGGTGCTGGGCAGCATCCAGTCCATCCCCCAGGTGCTCGGCACCCGGACCATGCTGATCTTCGAGGAGACCGACCAGGTCCCCCCGGACTGACGGCCGGGCCACCGGCCGGCCGGTGGCGGCTACCGCGCGCGCAGCCCGTCGAAGGCCAGGTGGACGACCGCGTCCGCGACGCCGTCGGTGCCCTTGAGGCCCGGCCGGTACCACTCCACGATCGAGTTGATCATCCCGAACAGCAGCCGGGTGGCCAGCCGCGGCTCGACGTCCGCGCGCAGCGCACCGTCCGCGACCGCCGCCCGCAGCAGCTCGGCGACCTGGTGGTCGAACTCCCGGCGCCGCTCCAGCGCCCACTGCTCGGTCACCGTGTTCCCGCGCACCCGCAGCAGCAGCGTCACGTACGGCAGTTCCGCGAGCAGCACCTCGGCGGTGCGGCGCACCACGTGCTCCAGCCGCTCCACCGCCGGGCCCCGCACCGCCGCCGGCTCGGCCAGGATCGCGAACAGCCCGTCCAGCGCCCGCCCGACGGCCAGCCGCAGCAGCTCCTCCTTGCCGCGGACGTGGTGGTAGATGGACGACTTGGAGATCCCGGCCGCCCGGGACAGGTCCTCCATCGAGGTGCCGTCGTAGCCGCGCTCGTTGAACACGTCGACGGTCACCGCGAGCAGTGACTCCACGGTGTAGGCGGTACGCGTGCTGTGATCGGCCATCCTCCGAGTATCCCCGGCCGCCCCGCGCCGTACGCGATCGGGTCGGTTGGTCCACACCAGGCCCCGATGCGCAGGCCCTAGACTCGGCGGACGATCGTCCACGTCCAGCAGGGTGGGGTCCAGTCCGAATGAACGCAATACCGGCCGTCGCCTCCGACGTGCCCGAGCAGCGCAGCGATGATCCGGGGGGCGTGCCCGGCAGCGGCTGGCGGGAAGGCGCCCGCGCCCTGGTAGTCCGGTTCGGGCCGGCGGTGTGGTGCTACGCGGTGCTGAAGCTGATCGGCTTCACCGTCTTCATGAAGCTGCTCTCCTTCTCCGGCGACTACCTCAAGAAGCCGGCCCGGTTCGGCGGCGGCGCCAACCCCTGGGACGTGCTGGCCACCTGGGACGGCTGGTGGTACCAGCAGGTGGCCCAGTTCGGCTACCACCCGGCGCTGGTCACGATCCCCAACGGCCCGGTCGGCTTCTCCGTCGAGCAGAACTCCGCCGCGTTCTTCCCGCTCTACCCGGGCCTGATGCGGATGACCTCGGACGTCACCGGCCTCGGCCTGTACGGCGCCGGGATGCTGGTGTCGGTGGTGGCCTCGCTGTTCGCCGCCGCCGGGATCTACGCCGTGGTGGACCGGATGGCCGGCCCCAGGGCGGGCGTGATCGCGGCCGGGATCTGGGCGATCGCCCCGGGCTCGGGCGCCGAGTGGGCGGTCTACTCGGACTCCACCTTCGTCGCGCTGGCCGCCTGGGCCTGCTACTGCGTGATGACCAAGCAGTGGGTCGCCGCCGGGGTGATCACCCTGGTCACCGGGCTCAACCGGCCGACCGCCGCGGCACTGATCGGCGCGGTCGGCCTGGCCGCGCTGGTGGAGCTGTACCGGCGGGAGAGCGGCGTCCTGCGCCCGCTGACCGCGATGCTGCTGGCCCCGGTCGGCCTGCTCGGCTACGTGGCCTGGGTGGGCTGGCGGATGGGCGAGTGGGGCGGCTACTTCCGGCTCCAGCACGATGCCTGGCTGCACTACTTCGACTGGGGCCAGGGCACCTGGCACGCGATCCGCGGCGTGCTGCTGGGCCGCAACGACTACCCGTTCGCGTTCCCGGTGCCGGACCTCTTCGCCACCCTGATCGTGCTCACCCTGCCGGTGCTGATCGTGCTGCTGATCCGGCTGCGCCCGCCACTGGTGCTGACCGCCTACACGCTGGCCACGATCGTCTCGGTGCTGGGGAGCCTCGGCATCTTCGGCAACGTCTCGCGCTACCTGCTGCCGGCGTTCCCGCTGCTGATCGCGCTCGCGGTGGCGATGCGCAAGCTCAGCTGGCCGGTGCTGGCCGCGGTGCTGGGGTTCGGCGCGGTCGCCTCCGGCTGGTACGCGGGGTACGTCATCTTCGAGCTGGGCGTGCCGTAGGCCCTGCCCGGCACCGGCCCACGGGGGCGGGGCCACCACGGACGCGCCCCCGCGCGTTTTCCGGGCCCGGCGCCCGCG
>NZ_JBHWIJ010000015.1:38151-40248 GCF_042732255.1 Kitasatospora sp. NPDC059803
GGGGCGCGCGGTGGTTGTTCGTGGTGTTTGAAATTTTCGTGGGGGGGGGGGCTTAGCCCCCCCCCGGCCCCCCCCCCGGGGGGGCCCCCCCCCCCGCCCCCCCCCCCCGCGCGTTTTCCGGACACCGCGCCCGCGCGTTTTCCCGGATTCCGTTCCCTGCACCCTCTTGAGCCGACCGATCGTTCGGTTACCCTGTGACGTGTCCCGTCCTCCCTCCTGAGGAGCGCACAGATGTCCGCAGCGGTCACCCACCCCCTCGTCGGCGAGCTGGTCGAGCGCCACCAGGCCACCCTGGACGCCGCCCTCGACGCCGCCGCCAAGCGCGACTACTGGTCGCCCTACCCCGAGTTCCCGAAGGCGTACGGCGAGAGCGGCCCGGCGGACGGCAAGGCCGCCTTCGACGCCCTGCTCGGCAAGCCGTTCACCCTCGACGGCCACCCCGCCGACGGCGACCTGGTCGGCGGCGAAGCCTCCCCGTACGGCATCGAGCTGGGCATCGGCTACCCGCACGCCGAGCCGGACGCGCTGATCGCCGCGCTGATCGCCGCCCGGCCCGACTGGGCCGCCGCCACCCCGCTGGAACGCGCCGCCGTCTGCCTGGAGATCCTGCACCGGATCAACGCCCGCTCCCACGAGTTCGGCCAGGCCGTCATGCACACCACCGGCCAGGCCTACGGCATGGCCTTCCAGGCCGGCGGCCCGCACGCCCAGGACCGCGGCCTGGAGGCGGTCACCTACGCCTACGCCGAGCAGACCCGGCTGCCCCGCCGGGCCGGCTGGACCAAGCCCCAGGGCAAGCGCGAACCGCTGGTGATGACCAAGGAGTTCACCGTCGTCCCGCGCGGCCTCGCACTGCTGGTCGGCTGCAACACCTTCCCCACCTGGAACGGCTACCCCGGCCTGTTCGCCTCGCTGGCCACCGGCAACCCGGTGCTGGTCAAGCCGCACCCGCGCGCCGTGCTGCCGCTCGCGCTGACCGTCCGGACCGCCCGCGAGGTGCTCGCCGAGGCCGGCTACGACCCCAACCTGGTCTGCCTGGCCGTCGAGCACGAGGGCGGCACCGTCGCACAGACCCTCGCCGTCCGCCCCGAGATCCGGCTGATCGACTACACCGGCTCCACCGCCTTCGGCGACTGGCTGGAGGAGCACGCCAAGCAGGCCGAGGTGTACACCGAGAAGGCCGGCGTCAACGCGGTCGTCATCGACTCCACCGACGACTACAAGGGCATGCTCGGCAACCTGGCCTTCGCCCTCTCGCTCTACAGCGGCCAGATGTGCACCACCCCGCAGAACCTGCTGATCCCGCGCGGCGGCATCGCCACCGACCAGGGCGACAAGTCCTACGACCAGGTCGTCGCCGACCTCGCCGCCGCCATCGACCGCCTGCTCTCCGACGACGCCCGCGCCGCCGCCATCCTCGGCGCCGTGGTCAACCCGGGCGTGCTGCAGCGCTCGGCCGCCGCGGCCGGCGGCGAGTACGGCGAGCTCGCCCTCGCCCCGCGCGCGGTGACCTCGCCGGACTTCCCCGGCGCGACCGTCCGCACCCCCGCGCTGGTCAAGCTGGACGCCGACAAGCCGGACGACCGCGCGGTCTTCCGCACCGAGTGCTTCGGCCCGGTCTCCTTCGCCGTCGCCGTCGAGTCCACCCCCGCCGCCGTCGAACTGCTGCGCACCACCGTCCGCGACAAGGGCGCCATGACCGCCTCCGGCTACACCACCTCGCCCGAGGTGGAGGGCCTGCTGGTGGCGGCCGCGCTCGACGCCGGCGTCTCGCTCTCGCTCAACCTGACCGGCGGCGTCTACCCCAACCAGACCGCCGCCTTCTCCGACCTGCACGGCACCGGTGCCAACCCGGCCGCCAACTCGGCCTACTGCGACGGCGCGTTCGTCGCCAACCGGTTCCGTACCGTGGAGGTCCGCCGGCACGGCTGAGCGCCGTCCCGGCCCCGTCCGATCCGCTCCGGGCCCCGGCGGTCACCCACCGCCGGGGGCCGGCGGGTGCCACCACCCCCCCGGGCCGGGGTGTTGGTGTCGGGGGGTCCCCCGGACACCGCGGCCCACCCCCCGCCCCACACCGGGGGCTGTCACAAGACCCCC
>NZ_JBHWIJ010000015.1:40258-42062 GCF_042732255.1 Kitasatospora sp. NPDC059803
CGCCCACACCGCGGCGCCGGGGGGGGGTGCCCCGGCGCGCCGCCCGCCAGGCCCCCCCCCAGCCAACCCTCAGCCGCGCGCCCCCGCGCGCCCCCCCCCCCCCCGCCCCCCGGCGGTTCACAGCTCCCCGCGGGCCCTGGATGATGGAGTCTGGGAGAACGCCGGACACGGCGTCCAACCGCCCTCCGAACACCGGGAGCTGACACATGACCGCGAAGCCGACGACCGCCACCGACATCCTGATCGTCGGTGCCGGACCGACCGGACTGCTACTGGCCGGCGATCTCGCCGCGGCCGGGGTCGGCGTCACCGTCCTGGAGAAGCGCGGCGCCGAGTCCAACCTGACCCGGGCCTTCGCCGTGCACGCCCGCAGCCTGGAGCTCCTGGACGCCCGCGGCCTCGCCGACGACCTCATCGCCACCGGCCGCCCGGTCACCGGCCTGAGGATGTTCGACCGCTTCGGCATCGACCTGAGCTCGCTGCCCACCCGCTTCCCGTTCGTCCTGATCACCCCGCAGTACCACGTCGAACGGCTGCTCCAGGAGCGCGCCGAGCAGGCCGGCGCGACCATCCTGCGCGGCGCCGAGGTCACCGCCCTGCGCCAGGACGCCGAGGGCGTCACCCTGGAGACCCGCGACGGGAACACCTTCACCGCCCGGTACGCGGTCGGCACCGACGGCGTCCGCTCCACCGTGCGCGACCTGCTCGGCATCCCGTTCCCCGGCGAGTCCGTGGTCGACTCGGTGATGCTCGCCGACGTCCGGCTGGAGCGCGAGCCCGCCGACACCATCACCGTTGGCGCCAACGAGACCGGCTTCTCCTTCCTCGCCCCCTTCGGCGACGGCTGGTACCGGCTGATCGCCTGGGACCGCAAGGAGCGGCAGCCGGACGGCACCACCCCCTCCCCGGAGCGCCTCGCCGCCATCGCCCGGACCACCCTCGGCGAGGACTACGGCCTGCACGACGTCCGCTGGAGCTCCACCTTCCACAGCGACGAGCGCCAGGCCCCCAACTACCGCTCCGGCCGGTTCTTCCTGGCCGGCGACGCCGCGCACTGCCACTCCCCGGCCGGCGGCCAGGGCATGAACACCGGCCTCCAGGACGCCGCCAACCTGTCCTGGAAGCTCGCCGCCGCCCTCCAGGGCCGCGCCACCGACGCCCTGCTCGACACCTACCAGAGCGAACGGCACCCGGTCGGCCGGACGGTGCTGCGCACCTCCGGCGCGCTGATCCGGCTCGCCCTCGCCGAGTCCGCCCCCACCCGCGCACTGCGCGGGGCGCTCACCACGCTCGGCGGCCACCTCGACCTGGTCACCGAGCGCGGCGCCCGGATGGTCTCCGGCATCGACATCTCCTACCCGGCCCCGAAGGACGCCCACCCGCAGGTCGGCAAGCGCGTCCCGGACCTGCGGCTGACGGCGCTGCGCAAGCCCGTCGAGGGCGCCCCGGCCGCCCCCGAGCGGCTCTACGAGGCGCTGCGCGAGGGGAAGTTCGTCCTGGTCAGCAACGACGAACTGGCCGCCGCCGAGCCCTGGGCGGACCGCATGGTCACCGCCGCCCCGGCCGACCCGCACGGCAAGCTGCGCGACACCGTCCTGCTGATCCGCCCGGACGGCTACGCCGCCTGGGGCGCCGTCGACCCCGGCCAGGGCGAGCTCCGCACCGCCCTCACCGCCTGGCTCGGCACCCCCTGACCCCCGCCGGGGGGGGGGGGGGGGGGGGCGCGGGGCCCCCCCGCCCCCCCCCCCCCCCGGCCCCCCCCCCCCCGCCCCCGCGACCCCCCGCGCCCCCGCGGCCCCCCGCA
>NZ_JBHWIJ010000015.1:42072-57122 GCF_042732255.1 Kitasatospora sp. NPDC059803
GCGGCCCCGGCGCGGCGCCGCGAGGCGCAGCGCGAGGGGACGTGCGTCCGGGCCAGCCCCGCCGCACGGGCCGCCGCGGGGGCCGGGGCGGCCCGCACGGGCCCCCCCGCCCCGGCCTGCCGTCAGAGCTTCCAGGCCCACCGTCAGACCCTCCCGGCCCCCTCCGTCGGCCCCGCCCGGCCCGACGTCAGAGCAGCTTCCGGGCCGCGCCTTTCACATAGTCCCGCGCCGCCCGCGCCCGATTTCCGCGCGTCGTCATTCGGCCCACGCCAGCCGTGCTTCCCGCCCGGCCCCACCCGATTCCACGTCCGTCCCTTCCGCCCCCCACCGGTAGGGACCGGTTCCGGAATCCGGGCCATTCACTGTATGGAATCCCCGCATTCCGGGTGTCCACAGTTGACTGTTTTTTAGCAACGAATTGCTTGACCATGAGCCACTTTGCGCACTGGTTCTGTCATGTTCTAGCCAGCGTTTTCGACTCCGGAACGCTCTGGCCCCTTGCCGGCCCCCACAGCCGGCCAGAGGAGGATCCGTTGCGCCCCCGCTCCCTTGCCCTCGCCGCGGCGATAGCCGTACTGCCGCTGACCGCCGTCTCGCTCGGTGTCTCCACCGCGCAGGCCGCCCCCGCTCCCCGTGTCGCGCTCCCGAACACCGTCAACCCGGCGGTGGCCCACTCGGAGAAGAAGGGCGACGTCCCGGCCGAGCAGCAGATCTCGGTGGCCGTCAGCCTGAAGCTGCGTGACACCGCCGCCCTGGACCACTTCCTCACCGCGGTCGCCACCCCCGGCACCCCCGAGTTCGGCAAGTACCTGACGCCGGAGCAGTTCACCGCCCGGTTCGGGCCGACCCAGGCCGCCGTCGACCAGGTCAAGACCTACCTGGCCGCCCAGGGCCTGACCGTCACCGAGGTGAGCGCCAACCGCCAGGTGGTCAGCGCCCACGGCACCAACGCGCAGATCTCGCAGGCCTTCGGCACCCACGAGAGCTCCTACGTCGACCCGCAGCTGCAGCGCGCCTTCTTCGCCAACGACGCCGCCGCCTCCGTCCCGGCCGACCTGGCCGACGTGGTCCAGGGCGTGAGCGGCCTGGACAACCACGCGGTCCGCAAGAACCGCCTGGCCAAGCCGAACTCGGTCACCCCGCACACCGCCTCCTCGACCCCGAGCGGCTTCGGCCCGTCGCAGTACGACGGCGCCTACAACCTGAACAAGACCGGCGCCGACGGCACCGGCACGACGGTCGCCCTCTGGGAGTTCGACGGCTACTCGTCCTCCAACCTGACCACCTACGACTCGCAGTACGGCCTGTCCGGCCCGGCCGTCTCCACGGTCTCGGTGGACGGCGCCAACTACGACTCCGCCCCCGGCCAGGGCCAGGGCGAGGTCGAGCTGGACAGCGAGATCGTCCGCGGCGCGGCGCCGAAGGCGACCCAGCTGGTCTACGAGGCGCCCAACAGCGACCAGGGCGAGATCGACATGGCCAACAAGATCGTGGCCGACAACCAGGTCTCGGTCATCTCGATCTCGTGGGGCTCCTGCGAGCCGGACACCACCGCCGCCTCGATGACGGCCGTGGACAACGCCTTCAAGCAGGCCGCCGCCCAGGGCATCTCGATCTTCTCCGCCTCCGGTGACGACGGCTCCCGCGACTGCACCCGCTCCACCAGCGGCTCGTCGGTCAAGGCGGTCGACTTCCCGGCGTCCAGCCCGCACCAGACCGGCGTCGGCGGCACCAACCTCCAGGTGTCCGGCACCTCGTACTCCTCGGAGAGCGCCTGGAGCAGCGCCGGCGGCGGCGTCTCCACCGTGTTCGCCAAGCCGACCTGGCAGACCGGCACCGGCACCGGCAGCGGCACCATGCGCACCGTCCCGGACGTCTCCTCCAACGCTGACCCGGCGAGCGGCTTCGCGATCTACACGGCCGGCTCCTGGCAGGTCTACGGCGGCACCAGCGCGGCGGCGCCGCTGTGGGCCGGCTACGCGGCCCAGTTCAACCAGAAGGCCAAGGCGGCCGGCCAGCCGGTGCTGGGCGAGGCGAGCCCGAAGCTGTACGCGGTCGCGAACAGCAGCAACTACTCGGGTGCCTTCCACGACGTGACCAGCGGCTCCAACCAGGACTTCCCGGCCGGTACGGGCTACGACCAGGTCACCGGCTGGGGCACCCCGATCGCCGACGGCCTGACCACCGCCCTGCTCGGCGGCGGCTCCACCACCCCGCCCGGCGGCTGCACCGCGGCCCAGCTGATCGGCAACGGCGGCTTCGAGACCGGCACCGCCGCCCCGTGGACCACCTCCAGCGGCGTGGTCGACAACAGCTCCTCGCAGGCGGCCCACTCGGGCAGCTGGAAGGCCTGGCTGGACGGCTACGGCAGCGCCCACACCGACACCCTGTCGCAGACCGTCTCGGTGCCGGCCGGCTGCAAGTCCGCCAGCCTCACCTTCTGGCTGCACATCGACACCGCGGAGACCGGCACCACCGCGTACGACAAGCTGACCGTCCAGGCCAACGGCACCACGCTGGCGACGTACTCCAACGTCAACGCCGCCGCCGGCTACGTGAAGCGCACCCTGGACCTCTCCTCCTTCGCCGGCAAGAGCGTGACCATCAAGTTCACCGGCACCGAGGACGGCTCCAACCAGACCAGCTTCGTGATCGACGACGTCGCGCTGAACGTCAACTGACCACCAGCGGGTAGCACCACCTGACCCCCGCCGGGGCGGCGCCGACCGGGCCCGCCCCGGCGGTGTGCGTCCGCCCGTCCCGGCGGGCGGCGCGGGCGAACGGCGAGGGCGTGTGTTTCCGAACTGTTTCAAGATCACTAACCCTTCGGTTCACCTGCCGTGACCCCTGTCATACGCACGACTGATGACGTAGCCTCTCGACCGTGCATAGGGTTCCCCAAAGCTCGGTGAAGCCGTCGGCGGCGAGCCTCGGCGCCGGCCAGGCCCCTCCGAACTCACCTGGCGGGGAGGGTCACCGCATGGCCGCACAGCAGCCTCAGGACTCCGCGCGACTCCGGCTGGTCGGACTGCGCCCGGAGCGCCCCGGCCCGTCCGTACCCGCACCGCCTCCGGCACCCGCGCACGCCGGGCGGGCCACCGCCCCCGGCGGCTTCGCGGACACCCTGCACCTGGCCATCGAGGCCAGCGGCCTCAGCCTGGACAGGATCAGAGCCGCCCTCACCCAACGTGGCGTCAGAGTCAGTGTCACGACGCTGAGTTACTGGCGGCGCGGGCGCAGCCAGCCCGAACGGGCCAGCTCGCTGAGGGCCGTCCACCTGCTGGAGGAACTGCTCGGACTGCCGCACAGCGCGCTCACCTCGCTGCTCGGCCCGCCCCGCCCGCGCGGCCGCTGGGCCGCCGTCGCGAACACCTGCCACCTCGGCCTGGAGGACGTCTGGCCGGGCGAACGGCAGATCGCGGACATCTTCGCCGAGCTGGACGCCCCGCCGCAGGGCGAACTGGAGCGACTGAGCATCCACGACTCGTACTACGTGGACGCCGAGCGGCGCGGCAACCTGCTGCGGATGCGCCAGGTGGTGCGCGCCACCGTCGGCGGCGTGGGCCGCTGCCTGGTCGTGCACAAGGCCGACGAGGAGGCGACCGGCTGCCCGGAGATCACCTCGGTGCGGCACGGCCGGCTGGGCCGGGTCCGGCGCCGCCCGGAGGCCGGCCTGACCGTCGGCGAGCTGATGCTGGACCGCCCGCTGGCGCTCGGCGACAGCACGGTCTTCGAGTACGAGGTGGAGATCCCGCCGGGCGGCCCGACGCTGGAGTACAGCCGCCGCTTCGCCACCCCGGTGCGCGAGTACGTGCTCCAGGTGCACTTCGACCCGGCGGCCGTCCCGGCGCACTGCGAGCGCTACGACCGCGAGCCGGGCGCGGACGTCGACCACCGCCGCGAGCAGCTCTGGATCGGCGCCTCCGCGAGTGCCCACGTGCTCGCCCCGGACCAGCAGCCCGGGCACATCGGCATCCGCTGGGAGTGGCAGTAGCCGCCCCCCCGGCGTCCAGTCATCCCTGACATCCAGCCGCCCCCGCCGGCCTCGAACCGGCCCGCGCACCCCCGCCACGCCTGACCGACCGCCAGGCCCCGCACCGGCACTACCGTCTCCTCCTCGCCCCCGCCACGCCCGGGCCGCCGAACGGTTGTCACCCGTCCGGCGCAATCCGCCGTGCCACCTTCCGCCCGCTTTGGGACTTTGGTCCCGATAACACGCGGGGCCGGCCCGGGAAGGCCAGTCCTGTCACGCCGTCAGGCGTCGACCAGGAAGACCGCAGGAAAGAGGCGGAGCATGACCCGTACCGACCACCTGTCCCCGCTGCTGGAGTTCGACGAGGTCGAACCGGACGAGGACTGCATATGCGGGGGCTGCAGCGCCCGCCGCCGCGCCCGGCTGCACGCCGCACCGGTCCACGAGGGCGGGCACGCCGCGGCCCGCAGCATCCGCCGCCGGGCCGCCGTGCTGATGGCCGCCGTCGGCACCGCGGTGGGCGGCGGGACGGCCGCCGCCGGACACGCCACCGCCGCCCCCACCCCCGGCCCCACCCCGGGCGGCAGCAGCACCGCCCAGCCCCCGCAGACCCCGCAGGGCGAGGTCAGCGGCCTCTACGGACAAGCGCCCGGCGCCCGCGCCTTCGCCGCCCCGCGCGCCGCCACCCAGCCGCCCACCCGGGCGCAGATCATCCAGCGCGCCCAGGGCTGGGTCGACCAGCAGGTGCCGTACGGCATGGGCAGCTACTGGTCGGACGGCTACCGCCAGGACTGCTCCGGCTTCGTCTCGATGGCCTGGGGCCTCGGCAGCAGCCAGACCACCTGGACCCTGCCGAACTTCGCCGAGCGGATCGGCAAGGCCGACCTCCAGCCCGGCGACGTGCTGATCTACAACAACCCGGCCAGCCCGCAGTCCGGGTCGCACGTGACGATCTTCGGCGGCTGGACGGACTCCTCCCTCACCCGCTACCTCGCCTACGAGCAGACCTCCCCCGGCACCAAGAAGCGCGACACCCCGTACGCCTACTGGAACAACTCCGGCGCCTACGTCCCGTACCGCTACACCGGCCTGTCCGGCGGCAGCAACGACGGCGCCCCGGCCACCGCCTTCCCGGGCGCGGACAAGTTCGGCCCCGGCGCGAACAACGCGTACGTCACCGAGCTCGGCCGGCTGCTGGTGCAGCGCGGTGGCGCCCGGTTCTACTCCGAGGGGCCCGACCCGCGCTGGGGCGAGGCCGACCGGCGGGCCACCCAGGCCTTCCAGGAGGCCCAGGGCTGGCGCGGCGCCGAGGCCGACGGCATCCCCGGCAAGGACACCTGGGACTACCTGGTCAACGGCAAGGGCCGCGCCATCGGCGCCGGCACCACCCCGCTGCCGCCGCCGCCGGTCCAGCCCGGCACCGGGGCGCCCGCCTTCCCCGGCCGGCAGTACTTCGGCCCGGGTCAGAACAACGACCAGGTCCGCCTGCTGGGCGAGCAGCTGGTCCGCAAGGGCTTCGGCGGCTCGTACGGCGTCGGCCCCGGCCCGCGCTGGAGCGAGAGCGACCGGCGGGCCGTCCAGGCCTTCCAGCAGGCCCAGGGCTGGCGCGGCGCCGAGGCCGACGGCTACCCCGGCCCGGACACCTGGCGCCGGCTCTTCGCCTAGGCCCTGTCCGGCCGATCTTGGCGGATCAGCCCGCGGCGTTGGGCGCCCGGCTGGGCGTGCGCCCAAATCGTCCTCGTACTGGACGTACTTGGGCGATTCGGGCGTGCGTCCAGGCGGGATGCGTAATGGGGGTACCTCCCGGCCGAAGGCTGGGGGAGTCGCGGGCCCGGCAAGATCGGCCGGACAGGGCCTAGCCCGTGAACGGCGTGGTGCCCGCCCGGCGGGCGCCACGCCTCACCCCTGCGGCTTCGACGACATCCAGTGGAAGAGGCCCATCGCCACGCTGGTGGCCAGGTTGAAGCTGGACACCCCCGGCTGCATCGGCACCGAGACCAGGTGGTCCGCCCGCGCCTTGAGCTCCGCCGAGACGCCGTGCCGCTCGGTGCCGAAGGCGAGCAGCGCGTCGTCCGGGAACGGCAGCGTCCGGATGTCCGCGCCCTCCGGGTCCAGCACGTACAGCGGCCCGGCGGGCAGCTCCGGCAGGGCCAGCCGCTCCACCGCGGTGGCGAAGTGCAGGCCCGCGCTGCCGCGCAACACGGTCGGGTGCCAGGGGTCCAGATCGCCGGTGGTCACCACGCCGGTGGCGCCGAAGCCGGCCGCCAGCCGGATCACCGCCCCGACGTTGCCCAGGTTGCGCGGGTTCTCCAGCAGCACCACCGGGGCCGGGCGCGGGCGCCGGGCCAGGGCCGCCAGGTTCGCCCCGACGGACGGCCGCGCGGCCAGGGCGACCACCCCGGTCGGGTGCAGCCGGGGTGCCAGCGTCCGCAGCCGGTCCTCGGGCAGCTCCACCGCCAGCGCGTCCAGTGCCGGGGCGACGTCCGGCGCCAGTTCCCCGGCCAGGGCCAGCAGCGCCGCCCGGTCGGCGGTCAGCACCCGCCGGACGTCCCCGCCGAAGCGCAGCGCGTGCTTCAGCGGGTGGAACCCGTCCAGCAGGACGGCCCCCGGCTCCCGCTCCGCCGCCCGCCACGCCCGCAGCACCTCGTCGTCCATGGCGTTCATGGCGTTCACTCTGCCACCTCGTCCGAGGCCGTCTGATTCAGGGCCACCTGATCCAGGACCGTCTGATCCGAAGCCACCCCGACCGGGACGATCCCGCCGGGGTCGGGCTCGCCCGGGTCGGGCTCGCCCGGGTCGGCGGCCAGCCCGGCGAGCGCGAGGTCGAGGTGCCGGTGGACCAGCGAGCCGTCCGCGTCGAGCGCGGCCAGCGCGCCCGGCAGCGGGCGGGACACCCGGACGCAGAGCAGCACCAGGTCGCCCATCCCCACGTCGGCCCGCAGCCGCCCGGCGTCCTGGGCGGCGCGCAGCAGTGCCTCGACGACGGTGACGGCGTCGCGGCGGACGGCGACCAGGTCCTCGTCCACCACCAGCCGCTCCAGCAGCACCACGATCGCCGCGCCCATCCGCAGGTCGGCGGCGGCGTGCACGAAGCGGCGCAGCGCCCGGTACGGGTCGGTCTCGTCGCGGCGGGCCTGTGCGGCGGCCTCGGCGAGCCGGGCCAGCAGGTCGGTGACCAGGGCGCGGACCAGGGCCTCCCGGTCGGGGAAGCGCCGGTAGAGGGTGGCCGGGCCGACCCCGGCCCGCCGGACCACGGCGTCCAGCGGGGCGTCCGGGCCCCGTTCCAGGAACACCTCGCAGGCGGCGTCCAGGATCCTGCGCCGGCTGCGTTCCGCGTCGGCCCTCATCGGCAACTCCCTAACCGGAGAAATTCTCTCCCCCTATGCTAGCGTCCAGTGAAGCGGAGAAAATCTCTCCGCATCGTTGAGGAGCCGAGGAGTGACGCCGTGACCACCACCGCGCTCACCGTCCACACCGACATCGACGGCACCAGCCACCCGCGCGAGGCCGTCCTCGCCTGGGAGCTCGACCGCGCCCGCACCGCCCTGCGGCTGCTCAAGCAGCGCCTCGGCGACGACCGGACGCGCGAACTGCTCACCCCCGACACCACCGCCGCCGACACCGCCCTGGCCGCCTGGGCCCACGCCTCCGGCGGCCGGTGGAGCACCGCCGTCACCGAGCTCACCGCCACCGGCATCGACGCCGACCGCTTCCTCACCTGGTGGCAGGGCCGCCTGCACGCCCCCGACCGGGACGCCCTGCTCGCCGCCAACCCCGAGCACTACCTGGCCGACTCCACCGGCGAACGGGTCGAGATCATCGAGACCCTCGGCACCGGCCCGGCCCGCTTCTTCCTGCGCTTCCACGACGACGTCCCGATCGCCGGGCCCGGCCACCAGGCCTTCCCGGTCCGCATCGGCGGCACCGGCACCCTCGCCGACGGCACCGAGGTGCTGCGGGTGATGCACGAGTTCGCCGACACCCCGGACGGCCTGCGGATCCGCCTCACCGTCCAGTTCCCCGAGGCCGCCCCCGCCCTCCTCGGCACCGGCCACCAGTGGCACTTCGCCTGCGAGTTCGCCAACTGGCTGGAGGCCGCCGCCCGCGCCGCCTGACGCCCCGGCGCCGTTCGCCTCCCGTTCGCCCTTCGAGGAGGGGCGAACGGGGGGCGAACGGCGCCTTCTGCGGCCCCCGCACGTCCACCCGCCCCCGCAGGGCCCGCTCCAGGTCCTTCATCGCCTGCCCCAGCAGCCGCGTCCCCGCCCGCACCACGTCCCGCTGCACCCCCGCCGGCGCCTGCGCCAGCCGTTCCTCCAGCCGCGCCTGCGCCTCCCGCACGGCGCCGAACTCCACCGGCTGCCCGGTGAGCAGCGCCGCCCCCGCGAGCGCGGTGGCCAGCCGCAGCTCCTCCGCGTACTCCGCCGTCCCCGGCACCGGGTCGGCGTCGGCGGCCGGCAGGTGCGCCTCCAGCAGGACGGCGACCCGCCCCAGGTGCCCGACGGCCGCCCGGGCCCGGTCGACCTGGCGCCGGGACACCCCGGGCAGCCCGGAGGCGTGCCGGCCCGGTTCGGCGTCGGCGCGCTGCATGGCCTGGAGCAGTTCCGAGCGGGCCTCCCGGGAGTCCAGCAGCGCGGCCCGCACCGCCCGCCCGCGCGGCGCGGCCGGGTCCTCGTAGCAGGCGACCACCGCGGCCGCGTACCGCCCGGCGGCGGCGAGCCACTCGGCCAGCCGCTCCCCGAGCCGGGCGGTCTGCCAGGTCGGGAAGAGCGCGTACGTCACCAGCGCCACCGACCCGCCGAGCAGGGTGAGCCCGACCCGTTCGAAGGCCGTCGTGAGCGGGTTCCCGGCCTGGAGCCCGAGCAGGAACACCACGTACGTCGAGATCCCGACCGTCGTCAGCGCGTACCCGGTCTGGAACGCGAGGTACGACCCGCCGATGCACAGCACGGCCAGCGCGGCCAGCACCCACTCCCCGGGGTGGGTGAACTGCACCACCAGCGTCGAGACGGCGACCCCGACGACCGTCCCGGCCAGCCGGGCGACACCCCGGCTGTAGGTCTGGGCGAAGTCCGGCCGCATCACCATCGCGGCGGTCATCGGCGCCCAGTAGCCGTGGTGGAAGCCGACCAGCCGGGCCAGCAGGTAGGCGACGGTGACCACCCCGGCGAGCCGGACGGCGTGCTGGAAGATCGCCGAGCGCGGCCGCAGCTGCCGGCGCACCGTCCGCAGCGCGACCGGCAGCATCCGGAGGATCGACGGCTTGTGCAGCGCCCCGCCCGCGCCGATCACGGGCGTGGTGATGGTGTCCGCGTCGCCCCGCTCCAGCGTGTCCGCGGCCTTGCGCAACAGCCCGCCCAGCCGGCGGGCCGACCGCCGGGCCGCCCCCTGCAGCCGCGGCCCCTCGTCCGGCGGGACCAGGGTGAGCGTGGGCGCCGAGCGGGGCAGCCGGACGGGGTCGCCGGTGCGGACGGCCCGGGCCAGGGCGTCCATGACCTCGGCGGCGGCCGCCAGCACCTCACGGGCCCGGTCGCGTTCGGGCCCCTCCTCCGGGGCGCCCACCTTGGGGTCGGCGAGCGCGGCCAGGGTGGGCCGGATGCGCTCGGCGAGGCCGCGCAGGCCGCGCAGTTCGGCCGGCCGGTGGCGGTCCTGCCAGGGGGTCAGGGCGGCGGCGTGCCGGGCCGTCATGAACGGCGCCGGGTCGACGTGCGCGGTCGGATCCTGCCTCAACCTGCGCGCGTAGTCGGCGAGTTCCGCGTAGGTGTCGGCGAGGGCGTCCCGCTGGGCACTCCAGCTCCCGATCGGCCACAGGGTGATGACGACGGCTTGGACGACCCCGCCGAGGGCGGCGACCAGCCCGTGTCCGAGCGCGGCGGTCGCGCTGACCGGGAGCTGGACGACGATCAGCATCACCGAGACGGTGTTGGTCGCGACCACCCCGGCGGTCGGCCCGATCGCCCAGGCGAGCCCGGCGCCGAAGGCCCACACCGCGAGCAGCACCGGGAACAACCCGGGCACCCCGGCCGCCAGGTAGCCGAGGAAGGTGCTGACCCCGAGCCCGGCCCCGGCCACGACGGCGAGGCTGGCCCGGGGCCGGAAGCTGCGCTGGAAGGTGGCCGTGCCGGCGATGAAGGCGCCCATCGCGGCCGAGGTGGCGAGCGCGACCCCGCCGAGCGCGAGGGTGGGGAAGAGCACCAACGCCACCGCGACGGCCCCGCGCAGGGCCCGCTTGGGGTCGGTGAGCGCCCGGTCGAGGGTGAGTCCGGTCCGCGCGGTGTCGCGAAGGGCGGCGAACCAGGACATACGGGTCAGCCTAGGGCACGCCCTCGGCGACCGGCGCTCGTGACCGCCGGATCCGCCGCAGCCGCGCCGCCGCCCAGAGCAGCGCGCCGGTCGGCAGGAACACCGCGTCCGCCGCGATCATCGCGAGCGAGAACACCGGCAGCCCGAGCAGCAGCGCGATCCCCAGGTGCTCGGCCAGCAGCACGGCCAGCAGCACGTTCTTGACCCGCCGGTTGAGCAGCGTGAACGGGAACGCGACCTGCACGACCACCGTGCCGTACGAGATCAGGAAGACCGGCAGCAGCGCCGAGCCGACCAGCCCGGACAGCCACGGCCAGGGCGTGAAGTAGTCCAGGTGCAGCGGGTAGTACAGCGCGGTGCCGTCCTGCCAACGCGAGCCCTGCACCTTGTACCAGCCGGCCGTCGCGTAGATCAGCACCACCTCGACGGCGATCACCAGCATCGCGCAGTTGTGCACCATGTTCGCCAGCGCGTCGAGCACCGCGCGCGGTTCGCCGTCCGGCCGCAACCGCCCGAGCGTCCACCAGAGCCCGGCCACCGCCCAGAGCCCCCAGAACAACGGCGCCCAGCCGACGTACGGGAAGGTCCGGACCGTCCAGGTGAGGCTCTCACCGGAGAAGCCGCCGACCTGGCAGGCCGCCAGGACGGCGCCGAGCAGCACCCAGAGCACCACCCCGGCCCGCCCCGGCCGGGCCCGCCGGGCGTCCAGCGACCACACCTCGGCACAGCGGGTGAAGACCAGGTAGACCGCCATCAGGTGGACGACGTTGTCACCGCCGTCGCCGAGGAAGACGTTGCGGTTCTGCAGCGACAGCACGGTGACCAGGAACAGCACCGCACTCGCCCTGGTCCGCCAGCCCAGCACCACCGCGACGGCGGCCAGCACCGCCAGGTGGTAGACCAGCTCGGACCAGGGCCGCCCGCCGAACCACGGCAGCACGGTGAACGCCCCGTTGTCGGTCAGCAGCCGCTCGGCCAGGTCCATCGACCAGGGCGACCGGTCCCCGTACAGCACCCGCCGGTTGGGCCACTCGCGCAGCAGGTAGGCGAGCCAGACCAGCCCGAAGCCGATCCGCACCACGGCGGCCTGGTGGCGGCCCAGCGCCCGCCCGGTGAAGGCCGCCATCGCCCGGGCGGCCAGGTCGGCCGGGCCGGGCCCGCGCGGCGCCGGGTCGGGCCGGGGCCCGGGGGCCGAGCCGGCGGCGGGCGGTTGCCCGGCCTGGCGCGGGATGCCCTCCGACCACCGCTGCTCGGGCTGCGGCGATACCTCCGGCGAGAACTCGGGCGAGAACTCGGACGCCACGTCGGGCGAGAGTTCGGGCGACACCTCCGGCGACACCTCGCTCACCCGAGCTCCCGGTAGTCCTCGTCGTCCACCGGCCACCAGGGCAACTCCCGCACCTTCGGCGCCGGTGGCGCGGCCTCGCCGCTCCAGGACGGCGGTGGGACGGTCACCGCGGTGGCCCGGAACTCGATCTCCAGGATCCGCTCGCCGTCCACCTCCCGGCCGATCCGCTGCAGCGCGATCCGCTTGAGGTACTGCTCGGCGAGCCTGCCGCGGGTGTTGGTCAGCGCCTCGTCCTGCGGGTTGTGCGAGCCGTCGTAGAAGTCCCAGGCCCGGCGCAGCAGGTTCTGGTCGACGTGGCTGGGGGCGGGGTTGTGCCGGATCGCGGCGAGGTCCTGCGCGGTCAGCCCGGTCCAGTCGCGGGTGCGGGTAGTGCCGTCGGCGGCGGCCGTGCGCACCCGGGCGTCCAGGCTGACGTTCTGCTGCAGCGGATTCGGCGCGAACAGCCGCCAGTTCTGCTCGAACTCCGGGTACACCAGGCCGTCGACCTCGTCCCGGTACTGCCGGGACAGCGAGTTGGCCGGCGCGACGTGCAGGAACACCGCCGCGAGGAAGAGCCCGGTGCCGACCACCAGCACCGCCGCGGTCAGGCCGAGCACGAGCTGCGCGGGCGTCGACCAGACCCGTCCGGCGGCCGGGCGGTCCGTCGTCTCCGTCATGGCCTCCCCGGCCCGGTCGGCGCGCCGCCCGGGTCCCGTCCCGGCGCGGTCGCGCGCCCATCCTGCCCTACCGGGCGAACACGACGGTGCCGGACGGGGCCACCGGACCACCGGACCACGGGGCTACGAGGCCACAGACCTACAGACCTACAGACCTACAGACCTACAGGACGAAGGCGTCCTGGTCGGTGCTGCTCACCATCGGACGGCCCGCGCCCTCCCAGGCGTACATGCCGCCGTCCACGTTCACCGCGTCCCGGCCCTGCTGCACCAGGTACTGGACGACCTGCGCGGAACGGCCGCCGACCCGGCAGAGCACGTACAGCTTCCCGTCCGGCAGTTCGCCGATCCGGGCGATGACCTCGCCGAGCGGGATGTGCAGCGCGCCGTCCACGTGGCCGGCGTCCCACTCGTCCTGCTCGCGCACGTCCAGCAGGGCTGCGTCGGCGGGCACTGCGGCGGCGGTGGTGGAGGGGATCTGCGCGAACATCGTGTGGCTCTCCTGGGGCTGGGTCGGGTCGGTGCCATTGTCGCCCACCGGCTGCCGGTGGCCGTCGCCCGCCGCGGCCGGGGCGCCGAGCAGCCGCTCCAGTTCGGCCTGCTGGGCGGCGGCCTTGGCGAGCAGTTCCTCGGCGAGCTGCTCCAGCAGCCGGTCCGGGTCCTGCGGGGCCAGCGCGAGCAGCTGACCCATCGGGGTCTGTTCCAGCCGGACCTGCTCGGTGGCGGTCTCGGTGATCTTGCCGGTCAGCCACTCCAGCCGGCGGCGCAGCCACTCCAGCCGGTCGGGGGAGTCGGCGCCGGGCGCGGCCTCGGGCGCGGTGGACCACTCGGCGGACAGGCCCTCCAGCGCGGCGGCGTCGCCGACCGCGTAGGCCTCGTTCACCCGGGCCAGGAACGCGGCCCGGCGCTGCTGCTCGGCCGGGTCGGTGCTGAGGTCGGGGTGGGCCCGGCGGACCAGCTCGCGGTAGATCCGCTGGGCGTCCCGCCCGGGGCGCACCCGGGCCGGCGCGGCGGGCGGCGGCGGGGCCGCCTCCTGCTCCCGGACGGAGTCGAACAGCGCGTCGAGGTCGGGCAGTTCGTCGACCTGCCGGCGGGCCTCGGCGGCCCGGCGGAGGTCCTCGGGGTGCCCGGTCCTGGCCGCGACCGCCTCGGCGACCAGCGCCTCCAGCTCGTCCAACCGGGCGTAGAGCGGGCCCAGCAGCTGATGGTGGATCAGCGCGAAGTTGTCGATCTCGACCCGCAGCGTCTGCACGTCGACGTCCATGCTGAGCCAGGCGAGTTCGGCGGCGGCGACCCGCTCCTCCAACTCCTGCTGCTGCGGGTCCGTCCAGCGGACGGGGCTCTGCGCGGTCACTTCTCGCCTCTGTCTCGTCCGGCCGGCTGCGTCCTGCGGAGCCGCCTCGCGGGGTGGCCCGGCCTGCCACCCTACCCTCGCGCGCGAAAGCCCCGTCCGGGTGAACGGGGAGTGCGAACCGGCGCGCGCCGCACGGCACGCAACCGATCCTGAGGAATCTCCCCGTTTCGCTATCACGCCCGGGCCGGTCCGTGCTTCGCTAGGGCGTGTCTGATGATTCGCGTCGGATCAGCACGCGGCGTCGGGCACCCGGCGGACTCGTTCAGACACGCCCTCAAGCCCGGCACGATCCACAGGACACGCCCCGGGTTTCCGCACAGCGTGCCTTCCTCCGGAGAGACGGCCGCCTCCAGGCGTGGCGGCCAGGCGGGAGCAGACCGAATCCATGGTGGCCGAGTCCAACTCCACACCGCGTCCGGCGGACGCCGAGGCCGTACCGGGTGACCACCCGACCGGCGTGGCCGCCCTGGTCCGGCTCGCCCTCGTCCTGGTCGACCGGGCCGGACGGATCGCCCAGTGGAGCCGGGCCGCCGAGGAACTGTTCGGGCACCGCGCCGAGGTCGCCCACGACCGGCCGGCCAGCGGACTGCTGCCCGCCGTGGAGCCGCTCGCCGCCCCCGGCCAGGCCGCCGGGTCCGCCGTACGCCGCCGCTGCGACGCCCTGGACACCCTGGCCGCGCTGACCGCCGACGGGCGCCCCTGGGCCGGCCAGCTGGCCGTCATCGACCGCGAGGAGCACCTGCGCGACGTGCTCTGGTGGGCCTGGCCGCTGCCCGACCCGTTCGGCGGCCTGCTCGCCCTCGCCGCCGACGCCCGACCACTGCGCACCGCCGGCCCCCGGCTCGCACTCGGCGAGCGGCTGCTGCCGTTCGCCGCCGCCCCGCCCGCCCGGGGCGGCTTCCACCGGCTGGGCGCGGCCCTGACCCCGCCCGGCCGACTGCGCGCCGGTCTGCTGTCGGCCGACCGGCTGGCCGGGCTGCTGCCGGCCGGTTCGGCCGCCCGCCGGGCGCTGCTGCTCGACGTGCTGGACCAGGCCGGTCTGCCCGCCCTGCGGCTGGACCCGGCCACCGTGCTGCCGGTCCTGCCCGCCGACCCGCAGACCGCCGCCGCGCACGCCGCCGCCGGACTCGGCCGCCGCTACCCGACCGCCCAGCAGCGCGCCGCCCGGGTCGGCCCGCCGCCGCAGCCCGAGCAGTCCGCGCCCCCGGCCCGGACGGTCCGGGGGCGGACGCCCGGCCCGCTGCCGGCCCAGCGCGAGACCGCCGAGCGGTCCGCAGCCGCCCAGCCGTCCGGCGCCGTCGGCGCCCCGGCGGGCGTCCCCCCCCCCCCCCCCCCCCCCCCCCCCCCCCCCCCCCCCCCCCCCCCCCCCCCCCCCCCCGCCCCCCCCCCCGGGGGGGGCCCCCCCCCCACCCCCCCCCC